>CANRAN010000141.1 GCA_947628595.1 uncultured Clostridia bacterium
ACCGCTGTTGCTGTTTTGACGGTAGCCGTCACGTCAGCTTTCATGACAGCCCGTACTGACGAAAAGGTTAATCTGTTTGAGCCGTACACCGTCACGAATACGACTGCTGTTGAAAAGCATGACGGTAACTATACACCGGAGGGCAGCGATTATAATGTTACTAAAAGCGGTGACACCGGTGTTACAACTGATAAGAAATTCAGCGTTGCCAATCCTGAGGGAGATCGCATGAAAGCAGTGTATGTTCGTGTCTATCCGGTTATAACCGGGGAGAGCAAAACAACCACAACAACAACCGGTGAGGATTCCGCCTATGAGGAGCTTACAAGCGTTGAAATTGATGATTCAGACCTGGGTTCCGGCTGGGAAAAAGGTAAAGACGGATACTATTACTACCAATATGTCCTCGAACCGGGATACAGAACACCGGATCTCTTCCAAGACGGTAAGATAAAGTTTAAGAATCTCAATACGGAAGATAATGACACGATTAATCTCACATTCATAGCCGATACCGTTCAGGCATGGAGTAACGGTGATAGTACACCTACAACCGACCACATCAAGACTGCTTGGGGCAGCACAACGCCCGGCGGCGTTACTCTCAACAAGGATGCAGGTTCGTTTGCCGTGGAACTTCAAGCTAACGATGTACTTGACTGAGTCCAAAAGCCGGTCGAGAGCTTATCTTGGGATCTTATCTCTCACAAGGAGAGTTAAGCGAAATAAAAAAATCTAAATTATATTTAGGAGGCAAATACTATGGAAAAAACTACTAAGAAAAAAGTTAAAAAAGCCATACTCGGTGTAACTTCCGTAGCACTTGTTGCAGGAGTTACTTCTGCACTGACGATGGCTATGCTCAGTGATACTGAATCTGCTGAAAACACCTTTACGGCTACTCCGAACTTGACTGTTCAGCAGGTTGAGCCGAAATGGGATGGAATTAACCCCGGCACTGTTAGTTATGTGGATCAGGGTGGACAGGGCAAACAAGAATATAAAGGCGGTAAGAAGGGTAGTGATATCGCAAAAGAATACATTCCCGGTAGAGCGATAGCTAAGAACCCATATGCTATTAATACCTCAACATCAAGTGAGTATGTAGCTCTCAGAGTTTATTATCAGGTATTGTGTCGTCGGGATCAAGATTTACCATATGACGGTGCAGGTTGTTGCGGAACCGACCATACAAGCTGGCACACCATAAAACCGGAAGAATTCAAAAGATATTTCGCACAAACATCCTATACCGGTAGTAGTACGAATTATAATAGTGAGGATTTTAAAATGGTGACGTCTGATGATGGTTATTCTGAGTATTATTACTATTACGATAGTAATAAAAATACTATGGCGCCACTTGATTCGGGTTATGCTACTCCCGAAATTTTCGATGCTGTTAAACCGGTTGAATCTTTAAATAATTGCACACTTACAGCTAATGCGGATCATCATATGTTTAAAGTTCCCGACTGCACCGGTTGTCAGGCGGGTAGAAGTATCGTTAATGAATCTTTGATCGGTAAAGGTGCAGACCAAAAAGAAATTGTTCTTGCAGTGGGAGATGACGATGGATTGCCCGAATTTAGAATTGTTGTTCAGACGGCTGCGATTCAGACAACTTATGTAAATGATTCTAATGACGGCACTGAACTGTCTAATGCTTCCACGGTTCAGACTGAGCTGGCAAATTGTTTCCCGCCAGTTCCTGATAAAATCCAGGCTACCTGATTAACAGATAAAATTGATGAATGGAGGATATGACCATGAAAAAGAAAAAAATATTAAAAGTTGCTACGGCAGTTGCAACATTGGGTGTTGTTGCAGCAATATCTTTCTCGGCAACGTTTGCATATTTGACTGCACTGACTGAACAGAAAACTAATACATTTTCTTCACAAGGTGTAGATATATCGGTTAACGAGGGACAAAAGTGGGATTCGAGTGTAGAACATAAATATGTACCGGGTCAGGCTTTTGATAAAGCTCCGGCTGTCGATGTTAATGATGGAAGTCAGCCGGCGTATGTAGCTGCGGTTCTAACTTACTGGAAGGGTATTACACAAGCGGATTACAACACTGCCACAACTAATGGTACTAAAACTGTCGATGGTTATGCTAAGGTTGGTACTGATAAATATTACAAGAGAATTGCACCAAGTGATTTTGATGCAATTGCAGAAACCTGGTATGATGACGATCATGCAATAAATGAGCAGTGGGAAGATAGAACCGGACCAACCACCGCTAACTATTTAACTTATTACTATAAGGGAAGCAACAATACCGGCGAATTACAGATAGTCGATCCGAATGGTGGTACAGAACCACTTTTCAATAAGGTTATATTTAAAGATGATTTGAGTGCAGCAACACTTCCTAGAGGGCAGGTTTCGACTACTCTTTCAGATATAAAGATTATAGTTAGTGCCTATGCTGTACGTGCGTCAAGTTATAGTAGCTTTGATCTTGCAAAAAATGAGCTTGACCGATTGATAGATGGTAACATTAAAAGTGTTATACCTACTACTTGATGATAACTGAGTTTTCCAAATACTTTTGAGGTGATGACCAATGAAAACAAAAAAATTAATACTTACCGGCACTGCCATAGCAAGTGTTTTGGCTCTGTCTGTCGGCATCACCTGGGCGGCTTTCTCCGCTAAGACAACCACCCTGAATGTTGTGACAATGGGTAATGTGCATATCGACTTGATAGATGAATACACAAGACCGGAGGGTGGTGTCGGTCCCGGAGATAAGATCGCTAAAATTGTATCGGCAAGAAATACGGGCAAGAACACTGAGTGGGTCCGAATTTCTGTTGACAAGGCTTGGTGGGATCCTCAGACGAAAAAAGAGCTTGACAGAAGTGTGTATGATCCGAGCTATATCGTACTCAATACAGATGATTCCCTTTGGGTACAGAGTACAGACGGATATTATTACTACCAAAAACCTCTCCTCCCTGGCGATAGAGCTGAAAAAAATCTTATGGATTCATTTGAACTGCCGGCTGATTGGGATATGGAAGGCTATACAAACCTCGAAGGACATATAACCGTGCAGGCTGAGGCTATACAGTATGATAATTTCTATCCCGAAAGAAATTCTGAGGATAAGATTATCGGATGGCACGGTCAGACCGTTCAGGAGGCTCTGCCGGAGGTAACATACAGCTTTACCAACAGCACAGACGACAGCAATGTGACTTTCCAGTATGGAACTCACGAGTTTGTTGTTCTCCCGGATAGCACAGATCTTTTCGGCAATTTTAAGGGTGTAATGCCCGGCGACAGCAGAGAGCAGAGCGTCATAATCAGTAATAAGAATGACGATAAGGTTAAGATTTGGGTATATGCCGTTCCGGCTGATATAAGCTGCTTTGAGAGCGTTGCCGGCAAAACAGCAGCCGGCAAAACAGCAGAGGAACAGAAGGTTCAATCTGACGACCTTCTAAGCAAGCTTGAACTGACGGTCACAAAGGATTCCGGTGTTGAAACGGAAAGTAACGAGATTTATAAAGGTAAGCTTGTTAGTCAGTACGACCCCGATCCGATCAATCAACTCAATGCAAAATATCTCGGCGAGTATGCAAAGGGTGATTCGTCAACACTTAAGCTTACGCTCAAAGTACCCGAAGAACTTGACAATGCATA
>CANRAN010000142.1 GCA_947628595.1 uncultured Clostridia bacterium
GTGGAGGAGCTTAATAATTTCAAGCATGAGATAAAAGCTGTAAACTGCGGCGGATGCAGCAATAACTGCCGTCTTACGATAAATACCTTTAATGACGGAAGAAGGTTTATTGCTGGAAACAGGTGTGAAAAGCCTGTTACGAAAAAATCACCCGATAACAGCTTTAATGTATATCAGTATAAGCTTGAGCTTTTGGAGAGCTATAAGCCCAAAGAGGGAGCAAAAAGGGGTAAGATTGGGATACCGCTCGGTCTTAATATGTATGAGCTTCTTCCGTTTTGGCATACTTTCCTTACAAAATTGGATTTTGAGGTTGTCGTGTCGCCTTTTTCAAACAGAAAACTGTATCTGCACGGACAGCAAACCATTCCGTCAGATACCGTATGCTTCCCGGCAAAGCTTATGCACGGTCATATACAATGGCTGCTCGATAAAGGAATAAAGCAGATATTCTATCCATGTATGTCGTATAACTTTGACGAACATTTGGGGGATAACCATTACAACTGTCCTGTTGTTGCATATTATCCCGAGGTTATTCATGCGAATGTCAAGGAAATACAGGATGTAAAGTTTTTCCATGAGTTTGTGGGCATACACAGACCAAAGGATTTCCCGAAAAAAATCCATGAAGAGCTTGTTAAAAGCTTCGGAGATATATCCTTAAAAGAGGTAAAGGATGCCGCAAAGGCAGCCTATGAAGCCCGTGACGAATACCTCAGAAAGGTGAGGGAGTACGGAGATGACATTATTAAGAGGGCAAGGGAAAAGGGCAAGAGTATAATAGTTCTTGCCGGTCGTCCGTATCATGTTGACCCGGAGATAAATCACGGTATAGATAAGCTCATAACAAGCTTTGATGTTGCCCTTGTTTCGGAGGATGTTGTAAGCGATAAGGAAGTTAGGAAAGTAAAGACAAGCGTGCTTAATCAGTGGACGTACCATTCGAGGATGTATGCGGCTGCCGAATATGTAAGTCATTATGATGATATGGAGCTTGTGCAGCTCGTTTCATTCGGCTGCGGCGTTGATGCAATTACTACGGATGAGGTGCGTGCGATACTTGAAAAGCACGGAAGAATATATACACAGATTAAAATTGATGAAATTACCAATCTCGGTGCCGTCAAGATAAGGCTAAGAAGTCTGCTTGCGGCGACAGAAAAAAATAATTGAAATTATAAGCCTGCAATCAGTAATGGGAGTGATAAGATGGCTAAGCTTGTATATGATGAAAACGGCAGATTGCTGTTTACAAAGGAAATGAGAAAGGAAAATTATACCATCCTCATACCTATGATGGCGAAGATACATTTTGAGATTATGAAAAATGTATTTGTGCATTACGGATATAACGCTGTTTTGCTTGATACGGAGGGTCCTGAGATAGCTCAGGTCGGTCTTAAATATGTTCATAACGACACTTGTTATCCGGCACTTCTTGTAATAGGACAGCTTATTCATGCACTGCAAAGCGGGAAATATGATGTAAATAAGACAGCTCTTATTATAACACAGACAGGAGGAGGCTGCCGTGCATCCAATTATATACATCTTCTGAGGAAGGCTCTTGTCAAGGCAGGATTTGAGAATGTGCCCGTAATATCCCTCAATATGTCGGGACTTGAAAAAAACAGCGGATTTAAGCTCACTCTCCCGATGATAAGAAGAATTGCGGCGGGACTTGTATATGGCGATATGCTTATGGCTCTCCATAATCAGGTTATGCCATATGAGATAAATAAGGGCGAAAGTCAGTCATGTGTTGATAAATGGGTAATGAAGCTTACAGATATACTTGCCGAGGGTCACGGCTTCAGCAAAAAAGAAATTGCGGAGAATCTTGACAGTATAGCACATGATTTTTCAAAGATACAGCAGAAAAAGGTGCCGAAGGTCAAGGTAGGTATTGTCGGAGAAATATATGTAAAGTATTCCGCACTCGGAAATAATGACCTTGAACAGTTTCTGCACAGTCAGGACTGCGAGGTAAACCTCCCCGGAATAATGGGCTTTGCTATGTTCAAGGTTGATAACCGATTGGAGGATATAAAGCTCTACGGCGGAAGTAAGGCTAAATATATCGTTGTGAAAAGGCTATTGGCATATTTGGAGGGGCTTGAAAGCGCCATTATAGAAAGTCAGAAAAAATACGGTTTCCGTCCGGTAGGAACGTATGCACATACCAAATCACTTGTCAAGGGCATGGTAGGCTACGGCAGCAAAATGGGCGAGGGCTGGCTGCTTACGGGTGAAATGCTTGAGCTTATAGAAAGCGGCTTTGAAAACATAGTATGCACACAGCCGTTCGGCTGCCTGCCCAATCATATCAACGGTAAGGGTATGATAAGACCTATAAAAATGCTTGACGACAGGGCAAATATAGTTGCAATCGACTATGATCCCGGCGCACCGAAGGTTAATCAGGAGAACCGTATCAAGCTTATGCTCGCTCTTGCAAAAGAACGTCTTTCAAAGGACGAGCATACCTCAAAGGCAGTATAAGCTATGAAAAATTTTATACGTGTTTTCGTTATTACAATATTTCTTTTTGCCGCCACGATACTTCCCTGTATCACAGCGGCATTAAGCTTATCACCTTGGCTTTATCCGGCTGCTGCGGTATTATTTTTGTTTTGTAATATTGTACCTGTGCCAAGAAAAGGTTTGAGTAAAAAGCTTAAAAATGCGGCTTTCGGAGCGGATCTGCTCTGCTCCTTTCTTGTATTGCTGATTTTTGATTCGGTTTTTGCCTTACTTTCGCTTACGGTGTATTCGGATATTTTCAGCGGGACGTTTTGGCTTGAAGTTCTGATTGAGGTGCTTGCACTGTTTATCATATTCTGGAACGGAATTATAAGGGTATATCTTTGTGGTACCATGATCGGCGGAAAATGGCGTATTATCGGATTAATCTGCGGTATGATACCCATAGCGAATATAATTGTTCTTGTGAGAATAATAAGTCTTACAAGAAAAGAGGTCGCTATGGAGGAGAGAAGATATAAACGCAATAAGGAGCGCAGCGGGCAGAATATCTGCAAGACAAAATATCCTATATTACTGGTTCACGGGGTGTTTTTCAGAGATTTGGATAAGTTCAACTACTGGGGAAGAATACCGGCTGAGCTTGAAAAAAACGGTGCAGTACTTTATTACGGAGAACAGCAGTCCGCACTGGGGATTGAGGAAAGCGGTGCTGAGTTAGCAAAGAAAATAGAGGAGATTATAAGCAGGACAGGCTGTGAAAAGGTAAATATAATTGCCCATTCAAAGGGCGGACTTGACAGCCGTTATGCAATATCATGTCTTGGAATGGATAAATATGTCGCTTCGCTTACAACAATAAATACTCCGCATAGGGGCTGTGTTTTTGCCGAGTGGCTGCTTGATAATATGCCAAAAAACTTTCAAATAAGTGTTGCGGATAAATATAATTCAGCAGTAAAACTTATAGGTGACAGCACACCGGATTTCCTCAGGGCGGTCGGAGATCTCAAGGCTTCGGAATGTGAAAAGTTCAATAAAAATGTTCCGGATATGCCGGATGTATATTATCAGAGCGTTGGGAGCAAAATAAATAAAGCAATGGCAAGCGTATTTCCACTGAATTTTTCTCATTTGC
>CANRAN010000143.1 GCA_947628595.1 uncultured Clostridia bacterium
GTCTGTCGGAATGTACAATGAAATGAAGAAGGGATTTAAGAATTTTTTGAGAGTGACACAACGTGAAATTAGGATTTAGAATCGCAAGGATATTTTTGCTCCGAATTTTAATTTTTGGTGTAGATAACTATTATGTAAATTTCAATACTATTGCCGTATGAAGTAAAAAACTTTTGCCCCATACGGCACTTTCTAATCGGTGTTAAAATATATCATTGACAGGGGGGGAGATATACAAAAGGGTCTGTTTACGATTATTCCGGAAATTGTTAATTCACTATGTTTAAAAAAGGAAAGTTGAAGCGGGATTTTCTGTGTTTCGGCGGTATCGGATTTTGCTTTACTATTATAGTATCCTCTCCAATTAGCTCTATGTTATCCCAGCGAATTACAAAATCTTCACATCTGCCGAATAATCCGAAAAATTTCGGTCTGCCGTATATTATTATCGACATTAGCCTTGCCGATACTGTGTCTATCTCAACATCATCGACATACCCAAGCCTACAACCGCTCTTCCTGTCTATAACCTCTTTATGCCGAAGCTCGGCAACCCTACAGCAACCCATATAAAAAGCCTCCTATGCTAATCTTCTATATGATATGCACGGAGGCTGCTTTTATTTACTTTATTTTTTATGTTTTTTGAATTTCTTCACAGCACGGTAATCTTCTATACGCTTTTCGAGCGCAGGAGAGTATTTTTCTACTATCCGTGTCAGACCTATAAATATAATAAGGGATATCACAAACATTACGCAGAGTATCAGAACAAGGGTTATACTGAAAGTCGATATATTAAAAATATTCACTCCGTAGAAATCACGGAAACATAGCAGTCCTGCCACAAGTCCTATGCCCATTACTATAAAAAGCACCGTCCTCAATGCATTGAAAGGCATTGATATCCTGAACAGAAGCATCATGGATGCAGCAGCAAGTATGCATACGCTCAGTGTTGAATACTCCATATCTGTGAGAGAAAATATGCTTTGTGAAATAATACACATCACTATACTCAACAGTATCGTTATCGCCGCCGGCAGCGAATTTTTCAGAATGTTAAAAAGAAATACCCCCTTTATCCTGTCCTTATTCGGCTCAAGTGCAAGTATAAGCGACGGCATACCTATCGTGAAAGCATTTATTAGAGTGTACTGTATAGGCATGAAAGGATATTGCGCACTTACGAATATATACAAAAGAGCAAGCAGTATTGAAAATAAAGTTTTTGTTATAAACAACGTTGCCGACCTCTGTATATTATTTATGGAACGTCTGCCTTCCGCTACAACTTTCGGCATTGAAGCAAAATTCGAATCAAGCAGCACAAGCTGGGATACACTTCTCGCCGCATCACTGCCTGCCGCCATTGCTATGCTGCAATCCGCCTCTTTGAGTGCAAGAACATCATTAACCCCGTCACCCGTCATGGCAACCGTATGTCCCATTTCTTTCAGGGCTACTACAAACTTCTTCTTCTGAGCCGGTGTTACCCTGCCGAATACCGTATATTTTTCGACAGCTTCGCATATATCCTCGTCCGTTCTCAAAGTTGATGCATCAACATATTTTTCATATCCGTTGACACCTGCCCTCCTTGCAACGTCCGACACAGTTATCGGATTATCCCCGGATATTATTTTTACATTCACATTCTGTTCGGCAAAATATCTGAGGGTTTGCGGTGCCTCAGACCTGATTTTATCATTCAGAAGTGCTATGCCGACAACCTGTATATCTTTCGGAAGTTCCTTTCCGCTGAAGTCATTCCTTGAATATGCAACGACTATTGCCCTGTAATTTCTCGAATAGCTGTCAAGAAGCTGTCTCAGGTCGGTCGGTATATCCTTAAGTATGAACTCCGCAGCACCCATAATGCATGAGCCGAATCCTTCAAAATGGGCGCCTGACCACTTTTTCTCAGAGGAAAACGGTATAACTCTGTCCGCTTTCATTTCACTGCCCTCGCCGTATTTATCGTGAAGTGCCGTGAAAGTCGCATTCGTATCGTCAAGTGAGCTTGTCAGGGCACACAGTATATCCTCAAGATTTTCCTTTTCATACTCCCCGTATGGTATTATATCCGCAACCTCCATACAGCCCTCTGTTATCGTGCCTGTTTTGTCAAGGCAAAGCACATCAACACGTGCAAGGGTTTCTATGCAGTACAGTTCCTGCACAAGCACCTTGTACCTTGAAAGCCTTATTACACCCACTGCAAGTACCGTACTTGTCAGGAGCATAAGTCCCTCGGGAATTATGCTTGTCACAGACGCAACACACGATACCACAACGTCCTGCAAATGAAAGCTTATCTCTCCGAATAGTGTTACAACGGATTGGCTTGAGTCATAGCTTACAAAATACTGTCTTATGAAAAGCAATGCAGTCAACGGAAAAATTACAAACGTCAGGTATTTTATGATAGTTTTCAGCGTTATCATTATTTCGGAATTGATCTTTTTTACATATTTCGCCTCTGCCGATATTTTGGATGCATAGTTGTCTGCCCCGACGTGCTCCACCCGTGCAAGGCATTTTCCGCTAATAACAAAACTGCCCGAATATATCGTATCACCCTTTATTTTATGTATAGCGTCCGCCTCTCCCGTAAGAAGCGATTCATTTACATCACATTCGCCCGAAATAAGTATTGAATCAACCGTTATTTGATTCCCCTGTGAAAATTCTACAATATCATCGAGGACGATATCCTCTGTATTTATTGTCTGCTTTTCACCGTCCCTGACAACAACCGCACGGGCAGCCGACACTATCGAAAGCTTATCAATAGCCTTTTTTGCCCTTATCTCCTGAATTATTCCTATAACCGTATTGAAAAACATAACGCCCAGAAACAGCAGATTACGGTATGATCCGACAGCAAAAACCGCTATTCCGAGAATTATATTCAGAATATTAAAAAGCGTGACTATATTATCATAGAATATTCTCTTAATACTCTTGCTCTTTGGCTGTGTATTTACATTATTAAGCCCCTGCCACATTCTCTCGGTTGCCTGTTCGGCGGTGAGACCTTTCTCGGGCGGAGCCTCAATCCTTTCATAATTTGTTTGTTCTCTTGTATCCTCTTTTTTATTATTCCTACTCATATTATTCTCCGTAAACTATTTTATTTTTATCGGAAATAATACTCCGATAAATTATAATAATTATATAACCTCGGATATCAAGTGTCAATACATAGAAATACAGGAATCATTATATTCTTCGTCCGATAAACAGAGTCTTTTCATTACTTCCACCTCAGAATTTTTGCGGCCGGATTTGTGTTTACAATATTGTTATAGTCCGGGGAGGCATGAATATCAAATAATTATTTAAATGGAAATATATTCCTAATTGTCGTTGCAAAGAGCAGGTTGATTATTTTCAATATTCCTGTCTGTTGATAATGTGGCAGCTTATCCTATACATAACATAGGACCATAATAATGCAAAGACGAACAGACCGCACAGCAAAATCAATATGTTTTCTTCGACAAAATTTATAAGCTCCGTATCCCGATTTATAGACAATGCTAAAGTTATTCCGCCCC
>CANRAN010000144.1 GCA_947628595.1 uncultured Clostridia bacterium
CCGATAACAACGCTTTTCGCATTTGTATGCTTAATTCTTGCTGCAAGTCCTGTTGCCTGAATTGTAAGGATTTCCTCACATCTCTGTTCAAGATTTATCTTATTTTCGGGAACAAAGGGGGTTTTGCTTATATGCCTATTCAAATTGAGCCTTTTAATTGGGAGATCAAATTCTACCCCATAAACCTCATTATTCTCAGCAAAAGTATTGGATCTTGACCTTTCGTTTTCCATTTTCTGAAGATCAACATCTGCATAGGTAATTTCAGATCTGAAGCGTTTTGACTCCGCTAAAATTGACCCGTTTTCGCAGATAAGATTATGTCCCGAAAATACAAGATCCGTTGTGCTTTCGCCTATTCCCGCACTTGCATAGGCATAAACCGAAAGCAGTCTTGCGGATTGGGATTTTACAAGCATACGTCGATAATCCGCCTTGCCTATAACCTCATCGCTTGCCGAAAGGTTGGCTATGACTGTTGCACCGCCTAATGCGAGTCTACCCGACGGAGGCTCCGCAGTCCAAAGATCCTCACATATTTCCACGCCGAGTTTAAATTCCGGCATTGCACTGCATGAAAATATAATATCCGCATCAAGTTCTATTTCCTGACCGCAAATCTTTTTGAGCAGCGGCTGTTTAAACGGTGTAAAATGTCTTAATTCGTAAAATTCGGAATAGTTTGGAATATTTCTCTTTGGAACAAGCCCCAGTATGTCGCCTCTAAATATAACGGCGGCGCAGTTATACAGTGACGAACTCACACGAGCAGGCAGTCCGACAAGAATAATTGCATTCAGCTTTTTTGTCTGTTCAACGATATATCCGAGTGCTTTTTCTGCCGATATAAGCAGGGAATTATTAAGAAAAAGATCTGAACAGGTATATCCGGTTATACACAGTTCAG
Source organism: uncultured Clostridia bacterium (assembly GCA_947628595.1). Taxonomy (GTDB): domain Bacteria; phylum Bacillota; class Clostridia; order Oscillospirales; family Acutalibacteraceae; genus UBA1213. The sequence continues at coordinate 908 of CANRAN010000144.1, forward strand.
GGAAAACAACAAGTGAGGCTCCGTTTTTGACCGCTTCTCTTGCCTGAGTGCTTATTTTTTCGGCATTATGCATACAATCCGCCACTTTGATTTCGGGCGACACGCAGGCTATACGCAAAAATCCGTCCTTCATAAAAAATTACCTCCACAGAAAAGTATCTATGGAGGTATTATACACTATTTTTCCGGTTTTTACAATCATATGAAAAAGTAAATTAAAAAACATATTATTCTCAATCAGGTCAGACTACATAGCAAAATTATCAGATTGTACGGCAGATGAAATATTCAATAATTCCGAATCGGCTGTTTTACTGTCCCCCCCGCCTCTCGTAATGGGTAGCATAGCTCAGTCCCAAACCTATCATATACCAGAAAATAAATACCCTGTACGACAAATCCAGAAGCAGTGCAATCTCAAACATTGAATAAACACTATATGCCGCACAAAATGCAATTATCAGCACCAATACACTTCCGTCATGTGTGCATTTATCCGTATAATTAAAAACAGCCTTAAAAAATGTTTTGGCAACCGTAATTGCAAGAACCATGAATATAGTAAAACCGACAAGACCGAAGCTTATTATGATAGTCAGCAGTCCGTTGTGAAAATCGTCATATTTTAACCCCCCAAGGTATATCTTTCCGTAGGAAACGATATTATCCTTTCCCACTCCCAAAATGGGGAATTTTTCAAAAAGTCCTAAAGCCTGTTTCCATATAACAAAACGTCCGCTGTCAATATTTTTATTTTCGTGCTTGAAGGTGGTCGATGTATTCAGATCAACATCATCTTTTATCTGTACAGAACCATTATTCGTTGTGACACTGTTTGATATCTGTGTTTTCGATTCTCCGTTTGTAAGCATAAGGGAAACACAGCTTTGTGTCAACGAACGCATATAAAATACAAGCAGAACCGTCACAAGGCAAGCAAGCAAAGTAGCTATTATCCTCAGAATAAACGAGAGCAATTCAAATTTTCTAAAGCCGTTGAATATAAAATAAGCTGCAAGAAAGGAGCAATATGTCATGATAAAAAGCAACGATGCGTTTGAGTCGGATAAAAATAATGAAATCATATTGATAACAGCATATCCTATATAAAAAATCCTTGTTTTCTTTCTCAGCACACCCTCAGACTTTTTCATTTTCCATAATATATGTGTTGCAACCAGCGCCATAACCGCATAAAATGCAAGTGCGTTAGCATTTGGTATAATTCCCACAAAGCGGTTTTCGTGAATAGCAAAATCATAGCCGGACAGGTGCAGTCCCTTGGGAAAAATTGCAAGAAGCACTAAACCGATAATCATTATCAGAGTTGTCATTCCGGAAATAAAGTCCAATAGCACAACTGCCTCATGCTTTCTGTGCTCGTGGTCATGCTCTGCATGAAGTCCATAAAAAAAGAAAAAGCAAAGCAAAAGCCAATACAGCACATATAAATTACCGAAAAAATTGTCCCTTGAGTGTATAATAACGGTCAGAAGTGCCGCACCCATAAATAAGTACAGAACCCTCCTGAAACGTATTTTTCCGAGATGCTGTGTCTTTATCAATTCCCTGCAAAACAAATATACGGACCATAACATTACAGCCCATAACAAAGGTGGAAAAATTTTATCTATTGCAAAAAACAAAGAGGAAATAAAAACAAGTCTGAAAGCGGTAGTGCTGTTAAAAAATCTACATACAGCGTTCTGCTTTATCGTTTTTGTATTCACCTTATACCTCCCTCGTATATTACCTTTATCCGAATTATACAACAAATTTTCAATCAATTCAATTAAAAAGGGATAACTGGTATTATTTTGTAAATTTGCAGATAAAAAATGAATAATGTAAATGTGATTTTAACAATTTTACAGAATATGACAGGAAATAACAGAGTTGGGACTTATAATACTATAAGTATAATATATAATTTAATTACTATAAGTATATTATTTTTTATTACTCCTCTATTAAATTTATTAGCCTTAATTCCGAGATTTTCTTCACTCTGTTTCACCGAAAACAATATATTCCGGTAAGGTCGTCTTTCTTGTAATTATATGTTAATTTTTTGCTTGATTATTATGCATTTTTGAGTTAGAATAATAGTTGTATGCATACTGATACGTCACATATAACAGATAAATTTTATATCCGGAGGAATGATTTTGTCTACTACTAAAGAACTTATTGAAAACCGCAGAACGTTTGCAATCATATCCCACCCCGATGCAGGTAAGACAACTCTCACAGAAAAACTTTTGCTTTATACCGGAACGATACAGCTTGCCGGTTCTGTTAAAGGTAAGAAAACAGATAAACACGCCGTATCGGACTGGATGGAAATTGAAAAGCAAAGAGGTATTTCTGTAACATCGTCTGTCATGCAGTTCAATTACAACGGCTTTTGCATTAATATAATAGATACTCCCGGACATCAGGACTTTTCCGAAGATACCTACCGCACACTTATGGCTGCCGATTCGGCGGTTATGGTCATCGATGCATCGAAAGGCGTTGAAGCTCAGACTCGAAAGCTTTTTAAGGTTTGCGTTATGAGAAATATCCCTATATTCACATTCATAAACAAAATGGACAGAGAAGCTAAAAG
>CANRAN010000145.1 GCA_947628595.1 uncultured Clostridia bacterium
TGCTTATTGTTTTCTTGTCCCTTGGAAAGCTTACCGATAAGCTCTTTCAGCTCGAATATATTTTCGCCTGTTTTTGCGCTTACAAGAATTTCATTTTCTTGTGTTAGTGTGATGTTTTTAAGGTCGCTTTTGTTGTAGGCAATGATATACGGTATGTTCTTTGCCTTAAATTTTTCAATAAGCCTTTTATCCTCATCCGATATACCCTCATCAGCTGCAATTATCAGAACAGCTATATCCGTCTTATTCAGAACCTGATAGCTTTTTTTCACACGCAGCTTGCCAAGCTCGCCCTCATCATCAATACCCGGAGTGTCAATAATAACAACCGGACCGAGGGGGAGAAGCTCCATTGCCTTGGATACGGGGTCTGTTGTTGTACCGAGGGTTTCGGAAACAATAGCAAGATCCTGACCTGTTACGGCATTTACTATGCTTGATTTACCTGCATTTCTTTTTCCGAAAAATGAAATATGCAATCTGTCCGCCGAAGGCGTTGAATTTAAACTCATAATAATTCTCCTTGATCCTTATTTCACTATTGTACTATTTTAATATAAAGTAATTTTGTACAATAAAAATTATTTATAACTATTTATCTGATGAAAATTTATGGCATCTCCTCTGTTTACAACCACCTTATAACCGATACTTTCCATTCTGAGTTCCATGCAGTGCCTGCATTCCGCCGCCTCATCACCCGTACATATCTTGTTGTCATACAAAAGATATTTATTTCTGACATTTGTCGGAGATAAATTCGGCATTACAACATTTGCACCGGCAAGTATACCCAATTCTCTGCCGCGTGGGTGAATTGTTCCCAGAGCGGTTGTTGAGGGAAGAAGTACATCGGGCAGCGTAAGACGTATAAGTCCGAGCATGAAAAGCGTAAGTTCCAATGTGCCGTTCTTATAATCCCTAAACGGTGTATCATGCTGTGCAATAAAGGGACCTATTCCGACCATCTGCGGCTGTAATTCCTTTATGAACAGGAGATCCTCTGCAAGATTCTCCGCTGTTTGAAACGGGGAACCGACCATAAAGCCGCAGCCGACCTGATAACCGATTTTTTTCAGGTCATAAAGACAGCGTTTACGGTTTTCACAGCTTAGCTCCTTTGGGTGAAGCTTTTCGTAATGCTCACAATCAGCTGTTTCATGCCGCAAAAGATATCTGTTTGCACCCGCATCAAAAAATGCCTTGTAGCTTTCATAGCTTTTCTCCCCGATAGATAGTGTGATGGCACAATCGGGATATTTTTTTCTTATGGCACTTATTATATCAAGCATTCTTTCGTCTGTAAAATACGGATCCTCGCCTCCCTGAAGTACAAATGTGCGAAAACCGAGGGTATAGCCGCTTTCGCAGCAATCAAGAATTTGTTCCCTTGTAAGCCTGTAACGCTCAGCATTTTTATTGCTCCGCCTTATACCGCAGTACAGGCAATCGTTTTTACAGTAATTTGTAAATTCTATAAGACCCCGTATATAAACATCATGTCCGTAATATTTATGCCTGATATTTCTTGATTTTTCAAAAAGGTATTCTGAAAGCTCAGGTGTAAAGTTCTTTATAAGCTCAGCATATTCCGACAGCCCCAATACGGAATTTTTTTCGAGTTTATCAATAAGTTCCCTCATTTATTAGAAAATGCCACCTTTGAGCTAATTCCGTCAATCATGCCGATTTTTCCCGAAAGGGTATTTATAATATCTGTGGGAGCGTCAAGTGCTATGCTTATAATATTGACATTTCTCTTAGGGTAGGGCAGACCCATTCTGCCGATGATGTAATCTGCATATTCGTGAAGAAGCTCATTGAGTTTGTCCGTGGAATCAAGGTTTTCAACTATGATACCGATTATTGATACATGACTTTCCATAAAAATCTCTCCCGACTTTCTGCAAAGGGAAAAGCACCCCGATATATCCAAGGGTGCTGTTATTTATATTGATATATTACACACACCCTTTGGCTCAGGGAAAGCCTTTAACCTCAGAAGCAGTTATTTATAGTTTTAGTTTCACATAAAGCAAAAAGCTTACACGTTCAACCTAATTTAATGTTATCATACTTAATTATTTTTTTCAATAGTAACGGAAAATTTTTTCATTCGGGATTTACATGAACCATAATATGTTTAAGATTCGGGAAATTTTTTTCAACAGCATTATGGACCTGTTCGGCTATCTCATGACTTTCGGTAAGTGTTTTGCTGCCGTCTACGCATATTTCTATATCCGCATATATTTTATTTCCGAATATTCTTGTTTTCAACAAATCTATCCCGATAACGTTCTCATGAGAGAGTACACAATCACGTATTGCATCTTCTGTCTCGTCATCACATGAACGATCAACCATTTTATTAACAGCATCCGCAAAAATTTCAAGTGCCGCCTTTAGAATGAAAATACATATAACAATACTTGCTATTGGCTCAAGTATAGGTATTCCGTTTCTTGCACCGATTATACCTATAAGGGCACCGACAGAGGAAAGGGCATCGCTGCGGTGGTGCCATGCATCAGCCATTACAGCACCCGAATTAATAATTTTTGCATAGTGCCTTGTGTAGTGAAACATAGCTTCCTTTACGGCGATTGAAACGAGGGCTGCTATAAGTGCAGGTATTCCCGGCGGAGTAAAATACTTATAATCCCCCGCAGTTATATCTCCTATTGCCTCTGCACCGATCAACAAGCCTGTAAGGGAGAGTAGGACAGCAAGTATTATTGCTGCAACACATTCAAAGCGTTCATGCCCGTATGGGTGTTCATTGTCAGGCTTATCGCCGGCAAGCTTTACCCCAATTATTACTATAATGCTGCTGAAAACATCCGAGGCGGAATGTACGCCGTCACTTATCATAGCACCGGAATGTGCAATAAAGCCGGCAGCAAGCTTAAAAAGTGAAAGAATAGTATTGGAAACAATGCTTACTACTGATACTCTTACAGCTGTCTGAACATCATTTTTATTATTATCTTTTTCTGAAATCGGCTTATGAATACTCATATTATCCCTTCTTTTACGGGTAGTAAAAAACCCGCAGGCACAGTAACAAAATTACTGTCCCACGGGCAAACGCTCCGCTGTCACAGATGTGACCCGGATAAAGCTAATGCTTCTCCTGCTCAGTATAATACATATTATGCCTAAGTATAGCATAGGATAACCGAAAAGTCAATAAAACCGAAAAAATCACTATAATATAGTTTGGGGACCGGTGTCATACTAACGGAATTGTATTTGTGCTAAATGAAAAATTCCCCATACCATATTCCAAGAATAGAAAGTCTATGTTTATACGGTTTTTCATTATTTTTTATTCTTTTTATCGTTGAAGATTGGAGAGATTATGATTTTAGTAGGATTATTGCGAGGGGTATTTGCGAGGCATAGTATTTGACGAAATTCTTCTTGACATAAATTTATTGAAAATGTATAATATAGATACAGAGCGAACCGATAGACGGTCGCTCCCAATTGATAGTTAAAAATAACCG
>CANRAN010000146.1 GCA_947628595.1 uncultured Clostridia bacterium
TATGGAGGATAAAACACTAAAATCTAAACTTGCACGATATATTGATGCCGGTTTTCCGGTAATCTATATCAATACCTTTGAGGAGGATAAGGTCGATTCTATTGTACATGAAATAAGTGCAGGAAAAGAAGTTTATGAATGGAATGAAACAAACGGTTATATTGATTTTGAAACAAAAACACCGCTGATAGAAGATTGCTCTCTTGAACAAATGCTTGACCAACTGAAAGTAATGGATCTGTTGGACAGAAAGATTATATTACTAAAGGATGTTTCAGCTTATCTGAACGAACCAAAAATTGTATCAAAAATCAAGGGTATTGCGAGAATGATAAATCAGGGTGCGGATGCAGCGATTATCATTATGTCTTCAATTATGGTGATACCAAAAGATCTGGAAAAGTATATTACTATTCTTGAAATGGATTATTTGAATACAGATGAAATAAAAGCTATTATAAGAAACTTTATAAAAGAGAATACATTCCTTACAGAAGCGGATGACAAATTAGTCGATGAATTCGCACTTGCATTCAAGGGTCTGACCGAGTTTGAAATATTGAATTTATTGGCACTGTCTTATGCTGATGACGGAGAACTTACAAGAAAAGATTTGCAGCTTATATTTGAGCAAAAGCAGCAGATGATAAAAAAAGCAGGAATTTTAGAGATGATACCCTTAAAGGAAAGTATTGAGGATATTGGCGGATTGGAAAATTTAAAAAAGTGGTTAGACAAAAAATCCAAGGTTTACAAGAACATGGAAAATGCAAAAAAATACGGTGTTGATACTCCAAAGGGCGTTCTTATAGCCGGTATTCCCGGATGCGGAAAATCATTAAGTGCAAAGGCTGCGGCGAAATTATTCGAGGTTCCGTTGCTGCGGCTTGATATGGGTCGCCTTATGGGAAAATATGTAGGAGAATCCGAGGGAAATTTAAGAAAGGCTATTGCGTTAGCAGAAGCTATTTCACCTTGTGTGTTGTGGGTGGATGAGTTGGAAAAAGCATTCGCCGGAATAGGCGGAACAGGCGGTGCTGCAGAAGTAACTACGAGATTATTTGGTAATTTTCTTACATGGATGCAGGAAAAGGACAGCCCGACATTCGTTGTCGCAACGGCAAATAATATAACACAGTTACCGCCCGAATTGCTGCGTAAGGGACGCTTTGATGAAATTTTCTATGTCGGCTTGCCGAAAAGTAAGGAACGTAAGGAGATCTTCAGGATACATATTAAAAAGAGAAGACCGAAGGATTTGCCGGATATTGATATAGATAAATTGGCATATGAAACAGAAGGCTTCAGTGGAGCTGATATAGAGGGAGTTGTTAAAGAAACTATAGAATCAGCCTTTGCCGATAATAAGAAATCAATACAAACATCGGATATTCAAACAGCAATCCGGAACACTCATTCTCTATCAGAGATCATGAAGGATACATTAGACAGAATTACCAAAGAATATGAAACAAGGAAATTCAAGAGTGCATCGGAATAGGAGGTTTATATATGTCTGACTCGGTAATAACAAATGAACAAGAATTTTTGACAGAGGACGAAGCAAAAGCCGTAAAAAAATTATTTAATAAATATTTAAAATCATATAATGAAAAATCACCGTCAGTTACAGATAAAGAATGGCTTGAACAATTATTCATAAAAGAACTTCCGGAAATGAAAGAGGATGAAGCTAAACAAAATGCGAAAGAAATTGTTGAGTCAATAAAGATGTTTGATAAAAACCTTACATCATGTAATGAAGCAGCTACAAGGGGTGTATCTAAAGAAAGATGGCTTGCGGATATGATAGAAGAGGCTTCTGTGGGTATGGCTGCCGGAGAATATGGTCGGGCATTGGATCAGGTGGACAATGTTTTATTCGCAAAAAATGCCGAGCTTGCAGATGCAATTTCACGAAGCTCAGACGGACATATAATGATGAGTCCGAATCTTGATGGAAATATTGCCGAACATATGATAGCAAAAACAACAGAACTGAGTGCTTCATTACAAGGTAAGGATATTTCGGTAGAGGTTTTGAATTCACACACAGCTAATTCTGTGGATGTCAGAGCAATTAACCATAAAACAGGACAGTATCAGAATTATCAGCTTAAATTCGGTAAAGATGCAAAGGCTACTATCAATTTGCTTGAAAGAGGAAATTACAACAATCAAAGAATTGTTGTCCCGTCTGAACAGTTAGAAGAGGTTCAGGAATATTTTAAGAAAAAAGGATCATCTAAAACAATTACCGACCATATAAGTGCATGGGGAGCAGAAGGAAAGCCTTTTACAAAACAGGAAATGAAAAATCTTCAGGAAAAGGCACAAAGCGAAGGAATCGCTCCGGAATTGGATTATAGCCATTACAGAACAAAAGATCTTGCAATAAACATTGGAAAAAATGCGGGTGCTATGGCTTTACAATCTATGGCAGTCACAACAGGATTAAATATTGCCGAAAAAATATTTAAAGGTGAGGAAATTGATGAGGATGAATTAGTTGAAGTTGCGATAAAGACAGGTGCGGATACATCAGTTAAAACTATTACAGCAGGTACCTTACAAGTTGCCATAAAAAAAGGAATTATAAGGTTTATTCCAAAGTCAACACCGGCCGGGGTAATTGCAAATATAGCGTGTGTCGGAATTGAAAATGTGAAGGTACTTGCAAAAATTGCTTCGGGAGATTTGTCATTAACAAAGGGTATTGACCAAATGGGAAGAGTAACTACTTCAATGGTTGGCGGACTATTGGGAATGGCAAAAGGTGCAGCATTAGGAGCAGAATTGACCGGCTGGATTCCTGTTATTGGACCGGGACTTGCGGTTGTAACCGGTTTCGTTGGCAGTATGGTTGGTTATTTCGGAGGTTCAAAAATAGGTAATGCAATTTATAATGCAGGAAAGAAGGTGGCCGGGGCAGCAAAGACTGTTGCTAAAGCTGCATGGCAAGGTATTAAGTCCGCAGGACGGACGATTGTGAATAAAGTAAAGTCGGTAGGACGCTCCGTAGCTAAATTATTTGGATTTTAACTAAATTTATAAGTAAAATTTTATTTGTTTCGGGATATTTGTAATGGTATAGAATGTATTGGGGAAAACCTTGCTTATGGTGCGGAAAATATTCCTATCAAATCAAAAGAGTGAATTTTATTCGTATGTTGGCAAAGAACAAAATAGGATAAAAACTATGCTGTTGATCGGGTGTGCAGGACGTGCTTCGTCTTACACACCCGTAATAGCAACATAGTGGAAAAATGTCCATGAGTCAGGAAAATATTTCAGAACGATGCTTCGAAATCTTTGTACCTCCGACTAGTAAATCAAAAAAATAAAAACGACCCAAACTTAACTGTCTAAGCCGTTTTCAGCAGTTGCGGAGGCTGGACTTGAACCAACGACCTTCGGGTTATGAGCCCGACGAGCTACCACCTGCTCCACTCCGCGATATTTCCTTGAAGTTACT
>CANRAN010000147.1 GCA_947628595.1 uncultured Clostridia bacterium
AAACGTGTCTTACCCGATCCGGAACCACCGACTACCTCAACATTCTTGTTTCTTGCATACTTTGGAGAAGACGGTTTCCCCATAGTCAGACGTTCGGATTGTGTTAATATCACGTTGTTATAAAAATCTTTCCTGTCCATGTATGGTTCAATATCTTTCGATGAACCCCATTCCGAACCACCGTATTCTTTATCATGTTTATATTTCTTTGCGTGCTTTTTCTTATAACTCATAAAGAGCTTGAAAGCTGCTGCAGCTGCTATACCAAACAGAATATCAACTACATGAAAACTTGGTATGGGATTACCGAAAGCTTCGGAAAAATTATTTAAAAACGGGGTTAGTTTTGTGTATAAGTCATTTCCGGGGGCTGTCCTGAAAGCAAAACATAATTTATCTGCTACCCAGAAAAACAGAACAAGAGGGATATTGATAAGTATAGTTTTTTTAATTTTTTCACTGTCAAAAGAAACCAAATCAAAATCACCTCGTTATATCTGAGTGAGACAGGTGCTTTTCTTTACTTTGCTCGGCTGCTTTAGCACTGATAGCTTTAGCATTTTTGCTAATCTGCTCCCGGTTAAAAACATCAGATACAGACTTATCTTTTGGCTGTTTGTTTAATTTTACGGAAACACCATGAGCATATTCTGCAAATGCTTTCTTGAAATTCTCAGCGTTACCTACCGAGAAAAATACATGATACGTTGGAGGAACAGTAGAGCTGTCACGTTTCAGTGCGTAATCTATATCGTATTTTTTAGCAGTGTCTACAAAATCACCTATATTATTTTCGGTAATTTCAATAGAATCCAGTTTACCCTTTTTAGCTAAATCACCATATCGGACTTGCTGACTCTTTTTATCACCTGAAAGATATGAGCCAATCAATTCTTTAAGCACCTCAGATGTCATCTTAGCTCCTTGGTAACTAAAGGAAATGATTTTTTGAACATTCCCCTTATCATCAACTCGATTCATTTATTGTCACTGCTTTCAGGAGTGGATGGCTGTGGAACAATGAATACCTTCGCACCGGTATTTATCTCTGAGATTAATTTAGAAATAACGTTGTTGCACTCTTCTTCACTCAAAAATACGCCGAGTGAAATAGCTGTATTTTCATTTTCATCATCCAATTCATCGGACAATGAAACGCTTGTGTTAAAATCGAAAGCAAGCAGCGTATATACTTCAACCTCTCCATCTTCATCGCCAACGTGTGCCGCATATGCGGAGATGCACTTAATCGCATCAAAGTTTATTAAATCATTTTCCTGTGTAACTATTGTCATTTTTTTATTTCAATCCTTTCTGACTTTTGCCCCGGTGGGGCAAAAGTTAATTATTTGCGTCATATTCAAATTCATTCGCATAATGCAGGTCGATTGTGTGCGGAGCATTATACAGGCACGTCCGCAGATAAGCACGTAGGTTTTTTATTTTGCTTTTTGCGGATTGTTCTTTTAGCGTATCGAGAACGTACTCAATATGTCCACTATCCAGTTTTTCAAACTGTCGCAGAACCATGGTACGGTTAATCTGTTGACCCTGAATTGAAATTTTGGTAACACTGGGATTGAAAGCTTCAAGTATAATGTCGACAAGCAGACCTAAAACCTCTTTGTCAAATCTCTTGATAAGAAATTCGTAATCAATCATACTCTTTATGTAATCCTCTGTTTCATTGATATCCTCGTCCGTCCATCCGTCACTATCAGACTTCCGTTCAGGTAACCTGTCCTGATAGATAGATTGATTAGTATGATTCATCTCAGTCTGATTCATAGATATATTATTATATTTATATATACTATAAGGACTCCCTGTTTTAGGGAGTTTAGACTTCCCGTTTTTGGGAGTCTTGACTTCCGTTTTACTGTCTTTACAGTTATCAGACTTTTCAGACTCCCTGTTTTCGGGAGTCTTGACTTCCTCTACGCAGGACGAGGAGGAAGTCTGCAAACTATCCGCATCAATTACCCTCATGAAATTACATACGTAGATTTTAGTAGGCTTTCCCTGACCTTGTTTTTTACGTATAATTAATCCTGTCTGTTCGAGTTCGTCAAAGATTTTTACAGCCTTGTTTTTACCTATGTTCAATTTTTCAATCGCTTCTTCCTGCCTAAAGAAAACGTATATCTTGCCGTCATCATCATACCATTTGTTTTTTTGTGACAAGCCACAGCGATCAAGCAAAAAACCATAAAGTAATTTTGACTCGCAGGATATTTTACTGAAACTTTCATCAGTAAAGAGTATTTGAGGTACACGGTAAAACTGATACTGTTCCGCCTCGTTTCCGTAGAAAAAATCAAACATATCATGCACCCTCACTTTCTTTGATTTTTGCGATTTCGCTTTCCAGTGATTTGTGCATGGAGCTGATTTTTCGGACTCCTATATCTTCAATGAGCTTGGCAGTATCGGCAATAGCCGAAGCTGTTTTAGCGTTGGAGATAAGCATAGAAAAGAGTAGCTTTGTTTCTGCGGAATAGTCCTTGTATTCGCTTGACATGATCTCTTTTGGCATATAGAAATATGCCTGATTGCCTTTGTTCATTTTTTACACCCACTTGAAAACCTATTTTCAATCATTGCCTGTTCTTGACGCTTAAAAAAATATAGAGCCAACCCTACCTTGGATTGGCTCTATTCCTTGATTTTTTTGTTCTTCCCTTATTCAATTACAAGTATAGATGAAAGTCCTCTCGGTGGAAATACATTCTCCGATACCGCATGGTATGCTTCTCAGCCTGACGGTGTAGTGTACATTGGAAAAGTAGCTTATAAATATAAGGGAGAAATGCCCGAAAATACAATAATATCCATAAAAGAAGGAACAATAGAAATCAACTCGCACTTTGTTCCGTTGGATTATATATATATTAATGGAAGTTACAGCAAGGAGATGGGTAAAAATCCGTGTAATCCTAATCTTATAGGTGTAGAAATACCGAATAGTGTTAAAAGGATAGGCAGGCAGGCTTTTGATGCTTGTGTATCTTTGACAGATGTATACATCCCTGACAGCGTTACAGAAATAGGAGATATGGCATTTGACAACTATTATAATGATGATATTGATATTGATATTGTCATCCACGGAAAAAGCGGCTCCGCTGCGGAGGAATATGCAAAGGAAAAAAATATAAAGTTTGCAGCCGAATAAAATATAATTTTATAATTAAGTCCGATTGTCCGTAAGAACTTGTGCGACAATCGGACTTTTAATTTTGTACTGCGTTGAATTTCTGTGATAATAAATCCTGATACAATAAATTGCCGTTTCCACTTTAATAAGGAAGGAAATTATGTTATAATGATTATATCAAAAGTCCAACGGGGTGAGTGATTTGCTTAATGTATTTCATTTGACAAAAAAGTATCATAAGTTTGTTGCAAACGATAATCTTACGTTTATGGTAAATGACGGAGAAACGGCAGTTATTGCAGGACCTAA
>CANRAN010000148.1 GCA_947628595.1 uncultured Clostridia bacterium
GGCAGTGACGATGAAATACTCGACTATTTGTTTAGAATAGATACTCTCAGAACCACGGAAGAGAATAAGGAAAAACTCACAAAAGAAGTAAATAAACTTGAAAAGATGCTTTCAAATTCTGCGGAGGCTAATGTTATACGGAATTATCTTGATGCCTGTCTGGAGCTTCCTTGGGGAATTTATACCAAGGAAAGGCTGGATATTGCCAAAATAAGAAAAAGCCTTGACAAAAATCATTACGGTCTGAAAAATGTCAAGGAAAATATAGTAGAGGCACTTGCCGTGCGTAAGCTTAATCCTGATGTAAACGGACAAATAATATGTCTTGCGGGTCCTCCGGGTGTGGGAAAAACCTCGATAGCAAGCTCCGTTGCAAAGGCGATAGGAAGAAATTATCACCGTGTTGCACTCGGCGGAATACATGACGAGGCTGAAATAAGGGGACACAGGCGAACCTACATCGGTGCCATGATGGGCAGAATAATGTATGCAGTAAGTCAGGCAGGCTCGGCTAATCCGCTTATACTTCTTGATGAAGTTGATAAGCTCGGCGGTGATTATCATGGCGATCCGACATCCGCATTGCTCGAGGTGCTTGACGGTGAGCAAAATGCAACATTTTTCGATCACTATATAGATATGCCTTTCGATCTCAGCAAGGTTATGTTTATAACAACAGCTAATGATTATACGGCAATTCCGGCACCGCTGCTTGACAGAATGGATATAATCCATGTTGACAGCTATACGAGGGAGGAGAAATATCAGATTGCCAAAAAACACCTTATACCCAAGCAACTCAAAAAGCATGGTCTGACAGCAAGGAATTTCAAAATTACTGATGAAACGGTTTATGACCTTATTGACAGCTATACAAGAGAAGCCGGCGTTAGAAATCTTGAAAGATGTATTTCAAGACTTATGAATAAGGCAGCAGTCAAGATAGTTTCCGATGAGGCTAAAAGGGTTAATATAACAATGGACAATATTGAAGAAGAATTAGGTTCAAGGAAATATAAGCAGGAGAGGATGAATAAGGAGAATGAGGTGGGTCTTGCAACCGGTCTTGCATGGACATCTGTCGGAGGAGAAACACTCCCGATAGAGGTTGCCGCAATGGACGGAAGCGGAAAAATCGAGCTTACAGGCTCTCTCGGAGATGTTATGAAGGAATCAGCCCATGCTGCTCTGACGTGCGTTCGCACTATGGCAAGCGAGCTTAAGCTTGAAGCTGATTTCTACAAAAAAAAGGATCTTCATATTCATGTTCCCGAGGGAGCAGTACCGAAAGACGGTCCCTCGGCAGGAATAACAATGGCAACGGCAATAACTTCGGCTCTGACAGGTATTCCGATAAGGAATGACATTGCTATGACGGGTGAAATAACCATAAGGGGAAGGGTTCTTCCCATAGGCGGACTTAAGGAAAAAACAATGGCTGCATACAGACTTGGAATAAAAAAAGTGATTATTCCGAAGGATAACAAGTCTGATCTTGACGAGGTTGACGAGGTTGTTAAAAATTCGATAGAGTTTGTGTTTGCCGATAATATAAGGACAGTTCTCGATACGGCATTGGTACGACCTGAATGAGAGGTGCAAGGTGAATTTTAATATAGTTGAATTTGAGGCATCATATGGTAAATCCTCACAGATACCTAAATCTGACATACCCGAGATAGTTTTTTCGGGAAAATCCAATGTGGGTAAATCCTCACTTATAAATAAGCTCCTTAACAGAAAATCAATGGCGAAAGTGAGTGCAACACCGGGAAAAACCGCTACAATTAATTTTTTCAGGCTTAAAGATGTACGTTTTGCCGATTTACCCGGCTATGGTTATGCCAAGGTATCAAAAAGTGAGAAAGACAGGTGGGCAGAGCTTGTAGAGGGATATTTTGCACAGGAGAGAAATATTTCCCTTATTGTTCAAATATGTGATATTCGTCACAGTCCCACTGCTGATGATATGGAAATGATAGATTTCCTCTACCATACGGGATATAATTTTATAATTGCCCTTACAAAGCTTGATAAGCTGAAAAGGTCACAGAGGCAGGCAAGGATTGATGCCCTTAGTGAGGAGCTTGCGGAGTATGAGGGTATAGGGCTTTATCCCTGTTCCTCACAGAATGGAGAGGGGATTGAAAATATCCGTAAAGCTATTGAAAGCAGTATTTTTGAAGAAGAAAATTAATGAGTAAAACCACCTGTTCGGAATAATTCCAACAGGTGGTTTTTACAGCCTACTTTATTATCCGCCTCAGTGTGCTGACCGTTACAGTAATTCGGCTTATAAGGTAGTGTTTTTGTTTATGGGAACTTAATAAAACACTGTCCCGTAGCTTAATTTATCTCCAAATGCTTGGTTTCGGGCAATGCTTCCTGCCTTTTAGGCAGAGTCAGTCGCAACACACCGTTTTCGTATTTTGCGTTGATACCTTCTGTATCAATGGCTGAAACGTCAAATTGCCGACTGTATTTTCCGTAGGAGCGTTCCACACGGACATACTTTTCCTTTTTGTCTTTCTCCTCATGCTCTGAATGACGTTCCGCACTGACTGTAAGTGTGTTATCGGACAAATCAAGATGTATGTCCTTTTTATTGAAGCCCGGCAAATCGGCTTCCAACACATAGCAGTCACCCTCGTCAGTGATATCTGTCTTAAATTCTGCAATGTCACCATTACGGAAGAATGAACCGAACGGATTCTCAAAGAATCTCCTCTCGAAATCTTCCATTTCACGGAAGGGATTATAGGCAATTTCATCCCTACGTTTGCGGTAAGGTCTGATTTCAAACATAATAAATACCTCCGGAATTTTTGTATTGTATCATGTCTGCCCCTTTTTGTACCTAAGCAATGGGGTAGACCGGGAATAGGTTCTGTCCATTAACTCAGTATATTCAATACCTTGCGGTTTGTGTTGCCGGCGGCTGAACCTTGAACACAGCCTTTTCCTTATTCTGAGTTTTGCCATAAATTTTGAATAATATGTATCAAAAATATGAACTATTTATTAAGAACCGGCAATCCTGTAAGTCAGCTCCGCCAATGACAAAGATGTTTTTTTATCGAAATAATATACTTTTGTCGACAACTTCAGTTTTCAAGGCTCAGGGTTATGTGTAGGTGCATCTACATCAACGGCACCCTCAAAATAGTTGAGCCTGTTGAAAATGTCTATTGGAAGGGAATTGTTACTTGCGGAAAATCTTATTGTATCTTTGCCTATATATACAATATTATTTCCGTAATCAATTTCTATATCAGGTCGTACGGTCCGAGAAATATACATATAGGCGGTATCTCCTATATTTACGTCTGTTCCGTTGCTGCGAATTATTTTTATGTTTGAAAGGGAGTGACCCGTTGATGCATACAGACTTCTGTACCACGATGTACTCAGCCTGCCTAAAGTTATATATAGCCTGCCGTCAATATTGCTTCTTAAAACGGG
>CANRAN010000149.1 GCA_947628595.1 uncultured Clostridia bacterium
ATGCTTTCGGACTACCACAGAAGCGGTATAGAATCAGTTCTCATAGACAACGGAAAGGCACATATTCTTATACCGCTTAGTGATCTTATAAATGTGCCGGATTTTTCAAAAATGCCGGAACATCAACGACCTATAATAAATCCGACTTTCGTATGCAGTGCAAACAGATTTTTCCAGTGCATAGAGAATAAGACCGTAACACCCGACAAAGAAATAAATTTTTTGTCTGATGCATATAATGCAAGGTATATAATACCCGTAGAGGGGAAACCGGAGGGCAATAAGGTCAACATACCATCAATCGGAAGAAATGACGGAGAAAAGGTTATTCCGTTCTTTACTGATATAAATGAATACAGAAAGCTTGACCACGAAAATAAGTTTACCCCCATGCCTGCAACCTTTGCACATATAGAAAATTTGTGCAATGAGAATGAAATAGTTGTTATAAATCCGTTTGGCTTTAACTTTACGATAACAAAGGAAACCTGCGAGGCTATACACAAGGCGATAAAGCTTGCACCTCAGACAGAAGGCGAACGTGCTGTTATATACACGCTTGAGAGAGTACCGACCGATGTAACGGATAGGCTCAGCGAGCTTTGTGATGCCGACGGAAGAGTAGTAAAGGCCTTTATAAAAGGTCTGAGAAAGAAAAACGGCAGTGAGCTGCTCGTCACTCTCGACTGTGGGGATGCAGAGGAAGATGAGGTTAAGGCAATATTGAATGAAATTAAGACGGAAATAGAAAAATATACGGATAAGCCTATCAGCATATCCTCGGTCGGAAGCTATATAGGTAAGCTTGCCTCATCAGAAACTGTACCTTTCTTTGAGAAATTTACGGTAGATGTAAATGTGCCGCCCGAAAACTTTGATATAGGGGAATGAAAATAGCGGTAGACTATGCACGATATAAAAACACAGGCGGCTTTACAGACAACTTAAAAATACATAGGCTTGGGATCGTAATTTTTTATTGCTCTTGATATGGCATGATAGGTAATATTATTGACCTTACTGAGCTTTAACAAAATGCGGATTAATATTAAACGACAAAATAAATTTTGGAAAAATTGTTGCTTATAATTGACTTATTGAGGGTTTTGAATTATAATTAAATGGTATCATTACATAATAATGCGGTATTGTATCATTACCGCAGCGTAAAAATATAAATGGAGGCTTTTAAGTATGAAAAGAGTTTATAATTTCTCGGCAGGTCCTTCTATGCTGCCACAGTCGGTTCTTGAAAAGGCGGCAAGTGAAATGCTTGACTATCAGGGCAGCGGTCAATCCGTTATGGAAATGTCCCACCGTTCAAAGATTTACGGAACAATTATTGAGGGAGCAGAGGCTCTTCTCCGTGAGGTTATGAATATTCCCGATAACTATAAGGTGCTTTTCCTTCAGGGCGGTGCTTCGACACAGTTTGCAGCTATCCCTCTTAACCTCGGTGTAAACAGCGGCAAGGCTGACTATGTTATAACAGGTCAGTGGGCAACAAAGGCTCAAAAGGAAGCTGCAAGATACATAGAGGCAAATATCGTTGCTTCTTCAAAGGATAAGACATTCTCATATATTCCTAAGCTTGATCCCGATACATTTACAAAGGATGCGGACTATTTCTATATTTGTATGAATAATACGATTTACGGTACAGTATATCATGAGCTTCCTGAAACAGGAAATGTACCGCTTGTTGCAGATATTTCCTCATGCATACTCTCACAGCCGATAGATGTTTCAAAATTCGGAATTCTCTATGCAGGTGCGCAGAAAAACATGGCTCCAGCAGGTCTTACTGTTGTTATCATCCGTGAGGATCTTATCGGGCACGCTAAGGATATAACTCCTACAATGCTAAATTACAAGACACACGCCGATAACGGCTCAATGTTTAATACGCCTCCGTGCTATACTATTTATATAGCTAAGCTCGTTCTTGAGTGGATAAAGAACGATATCGGCGGTCTTGAGAAAATGAAGGAAATTAATGAGAAGAAGGCTTCAATCCTTTATAATTTCCTTGATAACTCTCATCTCTTTAAGGGCACAGTTGTTCCGGAGGATCGTTCGCTTATGAATGTTCCGTTCGTTACAGGCAACGATGAGCTTGATGCTAAATTCGTTAAGGAAGCAACCGAGAATGATTTCGTTAATATTAAGGGTCACCGTACAGTAGGCGGTATGAGAGCTTCTATCTATAATGCTATGCCGATTGAGGGCGTAGAGAAGCTCGTTAAGTTCATGGGTGAGTTTGAGGCTCGCAACAGCTGATTAAATTTTATATATAAGGTGATAAAAATGTATAATATTAAGACACTCAATAAGATTTCTCCGGTGGGACTTACACGTCTTGGAGAAAATTATACAGTGGGCGATGATGTTCAGAATCCCGAGGCAGTTCTTGTTCGTTCTGCATCGATGCATGATATGGAGTTCCCCGAAAGCCTTCTTGCCATTGCAAGAGCGGGTGCAGGTGTAAACAATATTCCGCTTGACAAGTGTGCAGAAAAGGGTATTGTTGTATTCAATACTCCGGGTGCAAATGCTAATGCCGTTAAGGAGCTTGTTATGACAGCACTGTTGCTTAGCAGTCGTGATGTCATGGGCGGTATTGAGTGGGCAAAGACACTAAAGGGCAACGGTGATGCAGTAGGCAAAATGGTAGAAAAGGGCAAGAGCCAGTTTGTAGGACCCGAAATAAAGGGTAAGACGCTCGGTGTAGTCGGTCTTGGTGCTATCGGTATCCTTGTGGCAAATGCCGCTGTCGCACTCGGCATGGAGGTTATCGGATATGATCCGTTCCTTTCTGTTGACAATGCACTTAGAATTTCTCATAAGGTTAAGCACGTTGTATCGCTTGATGAGGTTTTTGCGGCAAGTGATTATATTACTGTTCATGTTCCGCTTACTCCCGAAACTAAGGGGGTTATAAACGCTGAGAATATATCAAAAATGAAGGACGGAGTACGTATAATCAACTATTCGAGGGCAGATCTTGTTGTATCCGGTGATGTTATTGAGGCTGTAAAGAGCGGTAAGATTGCTAATTATACAACTGACTTTGCAACAGATGATATACTCGATGTAAGGGGAATTATAGTAACTCCTCATCTTGGGGCTTCAACACCGGAATCAGAGGATAACTGTGCAAAAATGGCTGCTGATGAAATTAAGGATTATCTTGAAAACGGTAATATTACCAATTCTGTTATTCTCCCGAATGTTTGTGTACCCCGCACAGGTGCGGCAAGAGTATGTGTAATACACAGAAATGTTCCGAATATACTGACAACAGTTACAGCAGCTCTTTCAGAAACAGGAAATAACATAGAGAGTCTTGACAGCAAATCCAAGAAGGAATATGCTTATACGATACTTGATACGGCAAATTCTGTCGATGCCGCAGCAGTAGATAAGATTGCAGC
>CANRAN010000150.1 GCA_947628595.1 uncultured Clostridia bacterium
ATATTACCAAAAATTAACCTTGATTTCTATGTAGTATTCATAACTAAAATTCTATATAGCATTTATTTCGGCAAAATCCGGTATTTTGAAATCGGCAAATTGCACAAAAAATTACAGTTTTGGAAAACAAATAATAAAAATAACCACACTTTTATCTTGCATTTTTTATTTTTCCGTTGTATAATCAAGATAAAGTAAAGGTCGTGGAGTGTTCAGTCCTGTGCGGCTTTACGAAAAAACATAATTTTTTAGGAGGATAAAAAAATGCAAACAAAGAAGATTATCAGTATCGCTTTGACAGCTGCTCTTGTCAGCTCGGTTGCTGCAGTTGCTACTGTATCGTCTGTTTCCGCTGCGTCCGCTTTGCCGTCGGATTTTACAACAGCTGACCTTAAGGGACACGAACTAGGAATTATCGGTTCGTTCAATGATTGGTCTGCAGATGTGGCACCTATGGCTGATGCTGACAACGATGGTATTTATGTAGGTGTAGTTAAAGATTTGCCTGCCGGTGATTATCAGTTCAAAGTTCGTCTTGACGGTGCTTGGGATGATACTTGGGGTATGTACGATGAAGAAAATGATCGCACATACAATGGATATGAGGACAACCTTAACCTGACGGTAAGTGGTGAGTCAAGTGATCTTATCGTTATGCTTGATACGACCGGTGAAGATGGTACTGTTTGGCCTGTGTCTTTTGTTTCAACTGAGAGTGCAGAGAAAGCTGCGTACAGTATTGTTGGTGATATGACAGGTTGGGCAGGCGATGCGGAAACAGCTGCTGCAAGCGATATACCCATGTATGAGATCAAAGCAGGCAAGTATGTCGGTATAATCAAGGGTGTAACAGATACACAGGGATTCAAGGTTCGTGATTACAGTGCTAATCCTGATAATGTTTGGCAAGACAGCTGGGGTGTGTATGATGCAGAAAATGACCGTACACATAATGGATTCGAGGATAACTGTACAGTTGAACTTGGCAACTCAGTAGCAGATATTGTTGTTGAATTTGATACAACGACAGTTGATCCTGCAGCTGCGGCAAATCCGGATTCTGAAGTTAATGCGGATGGATTTGACCTTGAACAAAAGGGCATCGATTATTGGCCTGTAAGTTATCAGGTTGTTACCACTTCAACTGGAGATGTTCCGACCGAGCCCTCAACAGGTGAGTCTACTGAGCCTTCAACAGGTGACCCGACTGAGCCCTCAACAGGTGAGTCTACTGAGCCTTCAAACAATCTCGGTGACAATTATGTAACTCAGATCAAGGACTATATCTTCTATGATAATAGCGAAACAAAGTGGGAAAAAGTTTATGCTTACTGGTGGAATACTGACTTTACAAAAACTATTGATCTCGAAGGTAATCTTTGGGGTTCTGTTGTAACAGATCCTGAGACCGGTGAAAAAATTCAGGATTTCGATGGTAAAAAAGTTCCCGGTGCAGGCGGCGGATATCCGGGCGAATTGATGACTCAGATCCCCGGAACTAATATATGGCAGGCAAGAGTTCCGTTTGGTGCAACTAAAATTATCTTTAATAACGGTAAGCGTGATGACGAAGTAAATAAGGATGCTATACCGGACGAGCAGGTTGCAGCATTGGCAAATGGCGATGTAACGATTGATAATTTGCTTACAGCAGGTGTTGGTATGCAGACAACTGATCTTCCGTTCGATTCAAAGCTGAATGCAGGTCAGGTTTATAAGGTTGATACAAATGTAGCTCCGACAGCTGCAAAAGGTATCTATAAGAACAGAAAGTGGACATTTGGAGAAGGTGCTTGGGCAGCTTACACAGGTGATTATAATAAGGAGACACTTAACGAGGTACAGGTAAGTGGTGATCCTGAGGTTAGCAACAATGATGTATCTAAAAACCCAGCCGGAACTCCGAGTACACCTTCAAACAACAACGGTGGCACAAACAACAACGGTGGCACAAACAACGGCGGTTCAGGTGCAGTTCCTCAGACAGGTGACACAGCAGTACCGGCAGTATTTGCGGTAGTTGCTATTGCAGCTCTTGGTGTTGCTCTTGCAGCTTCTAAGAAAAAAGAAAGAGCTTAATTCATAGATTTTGAAGTTATGCTTTGAATGATATGATATGAGTTTTCGGCGGATATATCCGAGTGGTATGTCCGCCGTTTTATTTTCGTTTTTATGTATAAATTTCCTTAGAGCTACAAAAAATATCATTGATTAATAAATCAATTAATAAGGAGTTTTATATATGAGAGCAACCGGAATAGTAAGAAGAATAGATGATTTGGGAAGGGTAGTTATTCCCAAGGAGATACGTCGGACGTTGAGAATACGTGAGGGTGATCCGCTTGAGATATACACAGATTCGGGCGGAGAGGTGATTTTTAAAAAATATTCACCCATGGGAGAAATGTCGAGTTTTGCAGAGCAGTATGCTGAGGTTATAAACAGAGTATCAAAATGTCCTGTTATTATAACGGACAGGGATCATGTAGTTGCGGCATCGGGTGTATCGAAGAAAGAGTATATTGATCGCAGAATATCTGCCGATCTTGAGGATCTGATAGAAAACCGTAGGAGTTTCACAGCGGAGAGGAATTCAACAGTACTCATGCCTGTTGAAAATATAGACAGATGTGCTTCTGTTGCATATCCGATCATATCTGCAGGTGATATAACAGGAGCGATTGTTATGCTTCTTCCCGAAAGCGGTGCATTCCCCACCGAGGGTGACACAAAGCTTATGCAAGCCGCTGCCGACTTCCTATCCAAACAAAACGAGTAGCCCCGGCGTGCCGCCGGTGTCCATTCGTGTTTTCGCTCACTGCGTTAGCTTTGACTGCTTTTGTGGGAAGTATGTGTCCGCAGTAGTAAATTTGCCTGTCGGAATGGGGCAGAAAGTGTCGGGGACGGCTCCGACTTGTGACGATACAGTCATTTATATAACAATGGTCCGCCTTATTAGGTGTCAATAAACCTAATGCGGCAGACCATTTTATTTTACTTGTATTTTTAAGTTACCTGTGTGTTTAGAATAACTGCTTTATTTGTTATTGTTCGGCTGATTCTCGTCCCTCACTCTGACAGCCTCCTCGTCAGCGTGCCTTATCTGTGCTCTCTTTATCTTTCCGCCTATTGTTTTTGGAAGCTCGTCTACAAACTCAATCACTCTCGGATATTTATAAGGTGCGGTCGACTTCTTTACATGATCCTGCAATTCCTTGATAAGCTTCTCGCTTGGTTCGTAGCCCTTTTTAAGTACAACAGTTGCCTTGACAACCTGACCCCTTACAGGGTCGGGAGTACCTGTTATTGCACATTCAACAACCGCATCATGCTCAAGCATCGCACTTTCAACCTCAAACGGGCCTATACGGTATCCCGAACATTTGATAACATCGTCATTCCTGCCGACAAACCAATAATATCCCTCGCTGTC
>CANRAN010000151.1 GCA_947628595.1 uncultured Clostridia bacterium
AATGCGCATATTCACTTGAAAGGCTTTCCGAGCATCCGCTTGCAGAGGCTATTATACGATATGCAGAAAAGGAGAATGTTGAATATTTTGAAATATCCGATTTTGCACAGACACAGGGTAGGGGTATTTCGGGAAAGTCCGACGGAAAGCTTTACACTGCCGGAAATTATGCGGCGGTGGAAAGGTTCATTGATGAAAAAATTTCAGAAACGGCACAAAGACTTGCAGATGAGGGAAAAACTCCCATGTTTTTTATGTGTGATGACAGACTTATAGGCATAATAGCGGCGGCGGATAAAATTAAGCCAACAAGTGCAGAGGCTGTCGGAGAGCTTAGGAAAATGGGAATAGATGTAATCATGCTGACAGGGGACAATGAGCGTACTGCTCGGGCGGTTGGAAAATCTGTCGGGATTGAGCATATTATATCTGAGCTTTATCCGGGTGATAAGGAAAAAGAGGTGGCAAGACTTATAGATAGCGGTAAATGTGTTGCCATGGTTGGTGACGGTATAAATGATGCTCCCGCACTTGCAAGAGCCGATATAGGAATTGCGATTGGTGCAGGTACCGATATAGCCATGGAATCTTCGGATATAGTTCTGATGAAAAGTGATTTATATGATGTTGTTAATACAATACGACTCAGTCGTGCAGTTATGCGGAATATAAGGCAAAATCTTTTCTGGGCATTTTTTTATAATGCTATTGGCATACCGATAGCGGCAGGTGTATTTTACAGCCTCGGACTAATGCTTAATCCTATGATAGGAGCGGCGGCGATGAGCCTTAGTTCAGTATGTGTTGTTTCCAATGCACTCAGACTTCGCCGTTTCAAAATGAAAAAGCCTGTTGGTATTGAAAATAATGTTGAGGATAAAAAGGAGGTGAAAACGATGGAAAATAGGATAACTCTTGCAGTTGAGGGAATGATGTGTATGCATTGTGTTTCCCATGTAAAAGAGGCGCTTGAGAAGATCGAGGGTGTTACGGGAGCGGAGGTTGATCTTGATAAAAAGACAGCTGTTATCACAATGAGCGGTGATATTCCGACAGAAACACTTATTGCTGCGGTCGAGGGTGCAGGCTATAAGGCAGAGAAGGCTGAATAATGTGGTGAGGGAGCTTGTGGCGATGAAAATATCTCCACAAGCTTCTGTTTTTTTAATTATAGTGAATAAATTATTGATTGACAGAAAGTCCTTATTGTCATATAATCGGGGTGTAGGTATGTTGGGAATAATTAAAGGCGAAAGAAGGCGTTATATTTATGAAAAAGAGGTTGTCAGTCATACTTTCAATTATACTGGCGGCGGTTTCTGTTTCTGCCTGCGGCGGTTCGGGTTCTTCTCCGGCTAATGTAACAGATGCTCAGAGCGGTATAAGTTCATCTGTGCAGGAACAGACGAGCGAAACAACAGACAGCAGCATTACGGTATCAGATCAAAGTGTTGGTTCCGAAACGACAGACAGTCAGTTTGCAAGTGAGAAATCAGATACGAGCAAAAATGCGGGAGATAAACAAAGCTCGGCGGATAGCTCAAAGGTAAATTCCAATGCTGCTTCATCTTCCGTACATAACGGTACAACGAATCAGAGCAGCAGTCCGGCTAATAATTCTTCTCATCCGTCAACACAGGGTGGTAATACAAGTAGTTCACATGGCGGAAGCGGTGGTTCAACAGGCTCCGAGCCGTCAGGTAACAGTACAGGAAACAGTGGTAACAACAGTAACAGTGGAAATTCGGCAAGTAACGGCAGCACGGCAAATTCGGGTAATACAGGAAACGGCGGAAGCACAGGAGGTACAGCAAATTCAGGTAATACGGGAAACGGCGGAAGCACAGGCAGTACCACAAACCCAGGTAATACAGGGAATGGCGGAAGTACAGGCAGTGCCGGAACAACAGGTAATTCGGAAAGCAGCAAAGCACCTGATACAGGCAGTGCTGCAAGCAATACCTCTATTGGGGATCAGTCTGTTTATAATAAGCTTTTCAGTCTTGACAGCAAGGTTACAATAGAAATAACAATGTCAAAGAGTGAGATGGATAAGATGAACAGTGATTATTATAAATATAAAAATAAGGGAACAAAGTCCCCGATTTACAGAAAGGCAACCGCAGTTATAACAGTAGACGGAAAAAGATACACGATAGATGAAGTCGGTATACGTGCAAAGGGAAATCTTTCGGTTCTTCCAGTATATGATGAAAATTCCGGCAAACTTAACCTTTCGCATTATAAGCTGAGCTTTAATGAAACCTTTGATGATAAAGAATATTACGGCAGTGATGCCAAGGTGTGGAAGAGTACCGCCGAAAGAAAGGCAAGAAAAAACAGACGCTTCGCAACACTCAAAAAGCTCGATGTTAAGTGGAACAGGAATTATGATGATACCTACATAAGGGAAATATATGCTGCCGAAATGTTTAGACAGAGTGGCGTAATTGCACAAAAAATCGGGCTTTCTCAGCTCAGCTTCAATAATAATAATTATGGTGTTATGACAATATACGAGCCGATAGATGAGATTTTCCTTGAACGTAATCTGCCCAAGTCCGCTCTCGGCGGTGACCTTTACAAGGTAGGCTGGACGTATTCCCCTGCAAACTATGTTCGAAATCAGGTATCAATAGGTGTAACAGATGAGGATAAGGGAACAAAATATAATTTTGACCTTAAAACAAATGAAAAGACCTCAAAAAACGAAAATCTCAATAATTTCCTTAGGGTGATTAATTCAAACCCGACACAGTCACAGCTTGAAGCTGTACTTGATACGGATTACTTCGCAAAATTCCTCGCAGCATACTATTTTGCCGGAGATCCCGATGATATAAGGAATAATTATAATAACCATTATATCTATTTCAGAAAGGATAACGGAAAGGCGATATTTATTCCATATGATAATGACCGTACACTTGGGGTTACAATGGGATATAACCCTGACGGGACGGGAATGACGGCTCAGTCACCGTATTCAGACCGTGCGGTGGGTGCAAATCAGATTCAGGCTAATCCGCTTATAAAGCTCACCATTAAAGAGGGAAGTTTCCTCAGAACCAAATATACTGCGGCTCTTAAAAATGTTGCCGGACTGTCTCTGTGGAATACATCAAGCTTTGAAGCACAATACAATAAAGCAAAGGCAAATTATCAAAGCTGTGTCAATCCGAGTATAAGCTTTGCGAATGCAAGCAACAGCTTTAAATTTAGTCTTGACGGTAAATATCCCTCAGGAGATAATTCAAATATGTCTTTCTCGGATTATGTTACAAGAATTATGAAAACCTATAAAACCTATGTAAAGTGATTTTATAGTAATATGTACTGCCCGATTTCGTTTTGGAAATATAAACGATATCGGGCATTGTGATTTTATTGTTAGATATAAATTTGCCAAAG
>CANRAN010000152.1 GCA_947628595.1 uncultured Clostridia bacterium
GGGGGCTTTACTTTTTTTTATAAATGTGTTAATATACTTCTGTAATACTATGTCAAAAAATTAACAAATAGAGTATCAGGTCGGTGAGTTTATAATGCACAGATATAAAAATATTTCCGCTCCCGTGATAAAGCGTTTGCCGAGGTATTACCGATTTCTCGGGGAGCTTCGTGATAAAGGAGTTATCCGTATATCTTCAAGAGAGCTTTCGGATAAAATGGGTTTTACAGCCTCGCAGATAAGACAAGATCTTAACTGCTTCGGCGGCTTTGGTCAGCAGGGTTATGGATATCCTGTGGAAAGTCTGTATAATGAAATAGGTCATATACTCGGTCTTGACCATACCTATAATGCAATACTTATCGGGGCAGGAAATCTCGGAAAGGCAGTTGCGATGCATATGTCCTTTGAAAAAAGAGGTTTCAGACTGACGGCAATATTTGATAATGACCCGAAAAAAATCGGGACGGTAATACGGGATATAAGTGTTTCGGATCTTGATGATCTTGAGCAGTTTTG
Source organism: uncultured Clostridia bacterium (assembly GCA_947628595.1). Classification (GTDB taxonomy): domain Bacteria; phylum Bacillota; class Clostridia; order Oscillospirales; family Acutalibacteraceae; genus UBA1213. Next base: position 520 of record CANRAN010000152.1, read on the forward strand.
TTCGGAAAATAAAACCGATGCGGCAATTTTCTGTGTTCCGAAAAATGCTGCACATAGTATAGCAGACAGGTTATACAGAGTCGGTGTGAAAAATTTCTGGAATTTCAGCCACTATGACTTGTCTGTACATTATGATGATATAATAGTGGAAAATGTGCATCTTAACGATAGCCTTATGATATTATGCTATAAAATTTCTGATGCAAATGATATTCCCGATGATACCACCGCCTAAAGGATAAAAAATAATATGAAGAAAAGCATAATAAAACCGCAGTTTGAAATAAAGGAATTCCCCCAAAAAAATATAAAGTATTATATGTTGAATATAGTACATACTATAATATTCTGTCTGTGTTCACTTGTTATAGGAGTAATAATAGGTGTATTTGACGCAGTTTTTTTAAGTGCTCTTAAATTTATCACAGATCTCAGGGAATATTATTCCTTTAGTCTTGTACCGTTCTTGTGTGTTGCGGGATTATTGATCTATTTTCTTTTTGACCGTTTCAGCAAGGAGAACCTTAGCACGATGTACCTTGATTTTGAGGGAGAACATGACAAAAGGACAAAAACAAAGCTCAGACTTATTCCGCTTGTTATTCTCGGAACATGGCTTACCCAGCTTTTCGGAGGAAGTGCAGGAACAGAAAATGCTGCGATACAGACAGGCGGAACGCTTGGAAGTCTTATGTCCCGTATGTTGTCATTGAAAAATAAAAATGCCGAAAAAACACTTACTGTTGCAGGTCTTGCCGCTGCGTTCGGGGGGCTTTTCGGTACACCGATTGCGGCTATATTTTTCGCTATCGAGGTACTTTCACCCGGATATATAGAGGTGACGATTTTGCTGCCTGCAATGATAGCAGCTTACAGTTCGGATTTTTTTTCACGGGTAACAAAAGTGGAAAAATTTACGTTCCTGTTTTACTCAAAACCCGATATAAATATAAACTTTGTTGTAATACTTTGTATAGCGGCTGTGTTATTCGGAGTAGTAGGCGGTCTGTTTGCGTATATGTTTAAATTATTAAAGAAACTGTTGTCTGCAATTATTCCGAATCCGTATGTTAAGATAGCATTGATTGGTTTTCTGATAAGTGTAGTATATATATTCATATCTTGGGGAAGATACGGCGGAACCGGAATAAACATAATAAATTCTGTTTTCGACCATGGAAAAGTATATTATTGGGATTTTATTGTTATATTCATTTTAACAATACTCACGATGTCAGCAGGCTATCAGGGTGGAGCATTTATTCCGTTGTTTGCCATAGGAGCATCACTCGGTGCGGTTGTAGCTATGCTATTTAATATGCCTGTCGTCTTATTCGCAGCTCTCGGCTATGCCGCTGTGTTCGGGGCAGCGACAAATACACTTCTTGCACCTATATTCCTCGGTGCGGAGATATTCGGTTATGAATATATGCCGTATTTTTTTGCTGTGTGTGTAGTTGCCTATATTTTTAACGGCGACAGCAGCATATATACAAAAAGAAAAAATAAGACTATTATGCCTCATCTTTTAATGATAAAGAAGTAATAATTGTCCCTCATGTAAGCATATTTTTATGTAAAGACATGGAGGGATAATTTTTATGGAAAAATGGATAATACCCGCAATATGTGCGGCTGTAATGCTGACACTGATAATTATACATCTCATAATGCGTTCAAAGCACCCTATAAGGTCGTCCATACTTTCTCTTATACCCGGAATTGTTGCACTGATGTGTGTTAATTTGATATCAGGATATACAAATGTAGCTATACCTGTAAGTCCTCTTTCACTGTCAATTTCCGCTGTTCTCGGTATTCCCGGTGTTACGTGTCTTCTGATTATTCAACGTGTATTATAGTAATAATTTAGCAATAGATACAAAATGCAGGTTAATGAACTTATTTAATTGATTCTTTGAAATAATTAAAAATATAAACACCCGACATGATTTGAAAAAGAATTATGTAGGGTATTTTTTGTAAAATAACATACAATAATTGACATAATATGTTGAAAATGGTATAATTTATACAAAAATATTGTAAAGTTAAGGAGAGCATGAAAATGGATAGAAGTATTGTAACAGATGAGAAAAGAGAAAAGGTAGAGCCGATGAAGATTTTTTTAAGCTACGGTCATCCGGAAAAAGAGATTGTCGACAGGATTGCCAATGCATTGAGAAAAAGGGGACATGAGGTCTGGATTGATTCGACAGAGCTTGCTAAAGGGAATGTAGATTGGCGTGAAGAAATTACTCGTGGAATTGAAGAAAGTCAGAAGGTTGTTGCCTGCCTGTCAGAACACTCTGTAAGGGCTCCCAAAGGAGTATGCCTGAATGAGCTTGCAATAGCTGTAGGAGTAAAGGGTGGAAATGTTGCGTCTATATTACTTGAGGATGAAAAGAAGGTATCTCCGCCGCCGTCAATTTGTCACATTCAGTGGCTTAATATGAGCTTGTGGAAAGAGAAACTGGATGCCGGCGACGAAGTTTTTAACCCATGGTTCAATAAAAGGATGAAGGAGCTTTTTGAAATTATCGAGTCAAAGGAAAGCCGTGAGTTTGTAGGTCAGATAACAGAAATAAAGAAAAAGCTCGATGCTTATCCGTCTACATCAAAACAGAATGAGCTGTTGAAAAAGGTTTTTAAAGGAAGAGAATGGCTCGAAAAGAAACTTGACGAATGGATAGAGAAGGAAACCGAGGAAAGATTATGTGTAATATACGGAGAGCCGGGAATAGGAAAAAGTGCATTTGCGGCAAATTATATGCACTATAATCCAAAGGTAGCGGCGGGAATTTTTTGTGAGTACGATAAGCCAAATTTTAACGCACCTAAAAGTGTTATATGCACATTGGC
>CANRAN010000153.1 GCA_947628595.1 uncultured Clostridia bacterium
GTATCAACACCGACCTGCGGTCCGTGCCTCGGCGGATATATGGGAATATTGGCAAAGGGCGAAAAAGCTGTTACAACAACAAACAGAAATTTTGTTGGTAGAATGGGTCATGTTGAATCGGAGGTATATCTTGCTTCTCCGGCGGTTGCTGCGGCAAGTGCTGTTACAGGATATATTACAGATCCGGCTGCACTCGCAAAAGACTGATTTATAAATTCGGAAGGGAGAACATTATGAAAGCACAGGGTACAGTACATAAATACGGGGATAATGTTGATACGGATGTAATAATTCCGGCAAGATATCTTAATACAAGCTCCCACCAAGAGCTTGCTTCTCACTGCATGGAGGATATTGACATAGATTTTACCAAGAGGGTAAAAAATGGAGATATTATGGTAGCTGAGAAAAATTTCGGATGCGGTTCTTCAAGAGAGCACGCACCGATTGCCATAAAAGCTTCGGGAATAAGCTGTGTTATAGCGTCTACATTTGCAAGGATATTCTATCGTAATGCTATAAATATAGGTCTGCCAATACTTGAATGTGAGGCGGCATCAAAGGAAATTAAGGCAGGCGATGAGGTTAGTGTGGATTTTGATACGGGTACCATAACCGATATCACAACAGGCAAGACCTATCAGGCGGAGCCGTTCCCACCGTTTATACAGAGCATAATAGCTGACGGCGGACTTATTAATCATGTAACAAAGAAATAAGTATAAAAATAAGAGGAGCTTTTGCAATGGTTTTCCGAGTATGTCTGCAAAAGCTCCCTTTTATATTGAATCATAAGTAAATACCTCTACGCATTTTACTTTACCGCCAAAACAACCAATTTACTTGATATAGTGGCAGCTGTATTTGTGTATAATTTATCACTTCCTGCAAAATATGTTATTTTTGCTATACAGCCAATCTTTTTCTTACTTCTCTCAATATATTCGTGTCGTTTTCATGACGGCACATTTTCATCGCCTCATCTATGCTCACCCATAAATAATAATCTATCTCGCTTTGCTGCATACTTACAGCACTTTTTTCTGCTTTTGCCAAAAAGAATACAGCCGTTTTGTGTACTCTCCCGAACGGACGGTAGTAGCTCGTCTGGCGAAACCCGGGAACTAATTCAACATTAAGCCCTGTTTCCTCCTTTATTTCACGCAAGGCTGTCTGCTGTTCATTCTCTCCGCTTTCGATATGCCCTTTCGGAAATGTCCAACATTTTCCGTTATGGTTTTTTACGAGAAGAATCTTTATATCGTTTTTTTCGTTTATTCTGTAAATTACAGCCCCACAGGACTTTTCATATATACAGTTTATTTTTTTAAAGGGTACATACGTATTATACAGTCTTTCGGCAATGTCGGGTTCATAGAATACCTCGTCAACCGGTGCGGCAACCAACCTTGTCTGCGAGCCGTTATCTCCCATGGCGGACGCTATAACGGTGCAGTCGATGATACCATGCAGCTCAGAGTTGGTTATGACATAAACCTGCCGCCTGTCACAACTGTCTACCATATAGCCTGAATATAATCTTTTTTCGGTAAGTGTACCGAATATTTCTATTGTTACATTTTTTCCGAGCAACCCGATACACCTCCGTTATTTTACCGTTCATCTTCTGTTATTTTAATACGCTTTTAAGCTCATCCAGCCGAATCTGAGTATTTGCTGTCATAACGCTGTTAAGTATAAGTACGTCTGTATATTTGTTCCTCTTTATGAAATCTACTATATTTCCGTTATAGTATGTGGGGTCTATGATGTACACCTCATCAAAGTCGTTGACTGTAAAGGGTGCAAAGGCACAGCCGTAGGAATCCTTTATTATACAAAGCTTTCTGCCTGTTTTCTTATCTGTCTTTATATCCATATAGGGATTATTTCCCCATATAAAAGCACTGTATGCATTGGAGCCTTCCGCAAAGGTCGCAATAAGTGAAACCTCCTGTGGTGAGTCCTTTCCGTTTTCGAGCAGCGTGCAGGTGTAATTTCCCGGAATTGTATAATACTTCACCGTATCGGAATTTGCTGCAAGATCCCTATTACCGTTGGGATTCTTATCTGTTCTGGTCGAAACCGACAAGGAACCAAGAAAATTTTTTATTTCTCCTGTCGGGAGATTTTTTATATCGAGTCCGTCCACCGCCGCAGCTTTGCAAAATTCCTTATATGCGTAATAGGCTCCGAGTGCGGTCCAGTTATTATCGGTTTTGAAATATGTGTATTCACCCTTGTGACTCTCAAGGGATTTTGTAACATCAATGGTTATTATATCCTTACCGAGAGATGAATATATCATGTCAATATTTGCTTTTTCATCGTTGCCGAGATCCTTATATTTATCGGGAAGTCCGAAAAGTCCGTGTGTCGGTGCAACCATGTTGTAAACCTTTACGCTGTTACCGAGAGAGCTTTTTATTCCTGCAACGGTTGAGGCATATTTTTTTGCACTTTCATCTGTGCCGTAGAATATCTCATACCCCTGTTTGTCATATATAAAAACATTACCGTCAAAGGAGCCTTTTATATCTTTTGCCGGAACGGAGGATTGAACCGAGGATTCGGCGGAGGACTGCTGTGGCTTTTCAGAGTTCTCCGCAACAGAGCTTTCGATTTTTGAAGATGTCACAGATTTTTCAGACCCCTCAGACTCTGAGGGCTGTACGGCATTTTTATCGAATACGCCGAAATATGCACACACTGCAACAGCGGCTGCTGCAAGGAGTACACATACTGTAATTACTGCAATTATTACTTTTTTTCCTCCTCCGCCGCCCGAGCTGCGGCGATAGCCGCCATAGCCATAGGAGCGTGACTTGTAGGAGCTATATCCGTAAGAAGATCTTCTACCCATTTCTATCCCTTTCGTATTATACAAATATACTTATCATCATTATAATCTATATTAACAGAAAAAACAATCCGATAATACTACAAACTTAAGCAATAATTTACAAAATATTTATAATATTTATGCATGGATCTTTTAATGTTATTGGGATTTATAAATTAAAAATTTTATTATTGTGCTATTGACAAAGAATACTATGCGTAGTATAGTATTATCTGAGGTGAGGCATGAGGTGGATATACAGCTGAAAAGAGGCTTGCTTGATATATGCGTATTGGCGGCAATAAAAAATGAGGATTCATACGGGTATAAAATCATTAAGGATATAAAGCCGTATCTTACCATATCCGAATCGACACTCTATCCGATACTCCGTCGTCTTGAATCGGCAGATTTACTTACGGAATATTCTGTTGAGCATAACGGCAGGCTGCGTAAATATTA
>CANRAN010000154.1 GCA_947628595.1 uncultured Clostridia bacterium
AGCGAGTACCGATTTTTCGCTATGGAATATCTCCCGGGTCAGTATGATCAGAGAGCGGATTCCGCCGCACAGTGTGTTCAGCTCCTTACACAGGGAGACCGTCCGCAGGTTGTTTCGGCAAAGCTTATAGGTGTCAAGGGAAATATTACCAATTCCGATTTTGACAAAATTAAGCATTATCTTATAAATCCGGTTGAATCCCGTGAGGCTTCCCTTGATAAACCGACCTCCCTCGACATGAGGGTCGAAGTTCCCGCAAATGTTGCGGTTGTCGAGGGCTTTACAAAATGGAATGACGAGGAAATGAAGGATTATTTCGACAGCATGGGATTTGCAATGACGTTGTCGGATCTGAAATTCTGTCGTGATTATTTCCGTGATGATGAGCACCGTGATCCTACTGTTACCGAACTTAGAGTAATAGATACTTATTGGTCGGATCACTGCCGCCATACTACATTCCTTACAAGGCTTGAAAAAATAGAAATAGAAAAATCCGAGCTTACAAAAACGATAGAAGATGCCCTTGCACTTTATTATGAAAGCCGTGACGAGGTTTACGGAAAGAACAGCGACAGAGATGTTTCCCTTATGGATATGGCACTTGTTGGAATGAAGCTTCTGAAGAAGAGAGGACTTATACCCGACCTCGATCAGAGTGATGAGATAAATGCCTGCTCTATTGAAGTTCCCGTTACAATAGACGGTAAAACCGAACAGTGGCTTGTACAGTTTAAGAATGAAACACATAACCACCCGACAGAAATTGAACCTTTCGGCGGTGCGGCAACCTGCCTCGGCGGTGCTATAAGAGATCCGCTTTCGGGAAGAGCTTATGTATATCAGGCTATGCGTGTTACGGGTTCGGGCGATCCGACAGTACCGTTTGAAAAAACAATGGAGGGTAAGCTGCCCTCTCGTAAAATTACAACAGGTGCGGCACAAGGATACAGCTCTTATGGAAATCAAATAGGTCTTGCAACAGGGCAGGTAACAGAGCTTTATGATCCCGGCTATGTTGCAAAAAGACTTGAGATAGGTGCTGTTATAGGTGCATCTCCAAAGGAAAATGTTGTAAGAGGTGTACCGGCTCCTGATGATATAATAGTTCTGCTCGGTGGAAGAACAGGACGTGACGGCTGCGGCGGTGCAACGGGTTCATCTAAGGCTCATACTATGGAATCGATAGAAACCTGTGGTGCAGAGGTGCAGAAGGGTAATCCGCCGACAGAAAGAAAAATACAAAGACTTTTCAGAAACAAAGAAGTTTCAACCATGATAAAACGCTGCAATGACTTTGGTGCGGGCGGTGTATGTGTAGCCATAGGAGAACTTGCTGACGGTCTTACGGTCGACCTCGACAAAGTTACAAAGAAATATGACGGTCTTGACGGAACAGAGCTTGCGATTTCCGAATCTCAGGAAAGAATGGCAGTTGTGCTTGAAGCAAAAGATGTTGATAAATTTATTGCAGAGGCTGATAAGGAAAATCTTGAGGCTGTTGCTGTTGCTGTTGTGACGGAAAACCCACGTCTTACAATGAAGTGGAGAGGTGATGTTATAGTTGACCTCAGCCGAAAATTCCTCAATACCAACGGTGTCACACAGGTTGCACAGGCTTATATTACAGCTCCGGAATCGGACAAAAACTACCGTACAAAAGCTCCCGAATGTCTTGCAGGAAAAAATATTAGCGAAAGCTTTAAAGCAAACCTCGGCAGACTTGAGGTTTGCTCACAAAAAGGACTGGTTGAGAGGTTTGACGCAAGTATCGGTGCCGCCACCGTTATGATGCCGTTCGGGGGAAAAACACAGCTTACACCCGAAGAGGCTATGGCTGCAAAAATTCCTCTGCTTGAGGGTGAAACAGACGATGCGACCGCTATGTCGTACGGATATATCCCCGGAATAGCAAAGTGGAGTCCTTTCCACGGTGCGGCATATGCAGTGGTTGAATCCCTGTCAAAACTCCTTGCAATAGGTGCTGACCCGCTTACCGCAAGGCTCACTTTCCAAGAGTATTTTGAAAGACTGCATGATGTACCCTCACGCTGGGGCAAGCCCGCCGCAGCACTTTTAGGTTCACTCGTTGCACAGATAAAAATGGGACTTCCTTCAATAGGAGGAAAGGACAGTATGTCCGGTTCGTTTGAGGATCTTGATGTACCCCCGACACTCGTAAGCTTTGCTGTTGCAATGACAAAGGCATCAAAGACAATTTCTGCTGAATTTAAAAAGGCGGATTCAAGAGTCATATATGTTCCTGTTCCCGATGATAAACAATCACAGCTTCCCGATTGGGAAAAACTCAAATCAATGTACTGTGCCGTATATAAACTTATGAATGACGGTATGGTATTGTCGGCATCAACTGTAAAAGAGGGCGGTGCTGCCGCTGCTGTTGCAAAAATGTCGTTCGGTAACATGATAGGCTTTGAATTTGCAAAAAATCTTACCGATGATGAACTTTACGCCCCACTTTCCGGTTCGCTTATACTTGAGCTTGCAGACGGTGCGGAGATCGACAGCGACATACTTTATTATGAGCTTGGTAAAACAACCGAAATGCCTATAATAAAAGTAAATAGTGTGAGGTTTGATATAGAGGAACTTATTTCGGCATGGAGTGCAAGGCTTGAGGGAGTATTCCCGACAAAAGCAGTTTGCCCGAAGATGAGCCGCGACATACCGCTTTATACAGAAAGAAATACCTCTTCTCCAAAGATAAAGACTGCAAAGCCGAAGGTGTTTATTCCCGTATTTCCCGGAACAAACTGCGAGGTAGACACTGCAAGAGCATTTGCAAAGGCAGGTGCAGAGCCGGAACTTCTTATAGTACGCAACCTTACCCCGTCTGCCATTGAGGAAACCATTGAAGAAATGGTAAGGATTATAGATAATTCTCAAATAATCATGATACCCGGAGGTTTTTCCGGCGGTGATGAGCCTGACGGTTCGGGTAAATTCATAGCGACTACCTTCCGTAATCCGAGAGTGAGTGAGGCTGTTAATACACTTCTGAAAAAGCGTGACGGACTTATGCTCGGTATCTGCAACGGATTCCAAGCACTTATAAAGCTCGGACTTGTTCCGTATGGAGAAATAAGAGAGCTTAAAGAGAATGACGCAACACTTACCTACAACACCATAGGCAGACATATTTCTCATATGGCTTATACAAGGGTTACGTCTGTAAAATCACCGTGGTTATCGGGAGTTAATGCCGGAGATATCTTTTCTATACCGATATCTCATGGTGA
>CANRAN010000155.1 GCA_947628595.1 uncultured Clostridia bacterium
TTCAAGTAACAAATACATTTTACACCTTGCATTATAATTTGTCAATATGTACCAAAACATTTTACGAATCATTGGCATATTATATTGTTTTCGACACTTTACGGTATAAAAAAATGCCCCATATTAATAGGGACATCTCCTTAAGATTATATTAATCCTTAACTTTACCATACTTATTATGCATTTCCACGAATATATCTCCGCTCTTTCTTATAAGTATAAGTGCTGTAAGATATATCGCAGTAAGCAGAAGTGTAAAATTATATTTTGACCTTAGCAGTACAAGAAAGCCAAGACAACCAATCGGAATAAGAATTATAAATGAAATAATATCAAGCACACTCATAGCTCGTCTTATATCCATTTTTTCACATAAAAGCAAAAATACCGCCTGACCTCCGTCAAGGGAATCCACAGGCAGACTGTTGAACACTGCCAATGTAATATTTGCGGCAAACAAGCTTTGTAAGAATGTACATGGAAACAACTTACTAAGTATATAGCACAAAACTGCCGCTATGATATTGACAGTCACCCCAGCAAGAACAACTACAAGCTCCTTTTTCAGACTTCTCAATGGCTTATTTCTGTCGATTATTGCAATATCAAAGAGGGTAAGCCTTATTCTCTTCGGGAACGAACCGTATTTCCATAGTGCAAGAAGATGACCTGCCTCATGTATAATTGCGGCAATAAAACATATTGTGACAGACATTGAGCTGTCGCATATGATAACTGCCGTCATTGCCGCAACAAGAGGAAAGCTTAATTCTATTGTAAGTGTTCCTATTTTTATGTGCATAGGTTTTCACTCAGCTCCGTTAGTCGGATATTCAAGAATCCCGGACGGGTCAATATTTTTTCCGTCTATAAGCACCTCAAAATGAAGATGATTCCCGTCCGCATCTCCTGTTGCTCCGACAAGTGCTATTTTATCGCCTGCCTTGACCTTATCTCCTTTTTTTACGAGTAACTTGGAGCAGTGAGCATAGAGTGTCTTCACTTCATCATCATGGGAAAGCACTACATAATTACCATAGGACGGATCCTCCATAGAAATTGTAACTGTTCCGTCAAATGCAGCACATATTTCCGTCCCCTCATCTGCACCGAGATCAATCCCCTTATGGATTTGCTCCTCACCGTTAAGCTCTCTCGAACCAAAACCCGATGTAATAACAGCCTCTTTAAGCGGTGGAGTTATATCTTTTTTAAGCTTTTCTGTTATATCCACATTTTCCTTTACAATAATATTCGGAGCAGGTGTGCTGATCTCCTTAAGTTTTATATTATCTGTATAAGGAATTGTGCTGTCTGCCGTATTTATGAAAACAGAATTATTATAATTATCATAAAACCATGTTGCCGCCTGACTGTGTACCGTTCCCCCGATAAGCTTTATTATTAACGCCGCAGTTACTATAACAGCACTCACAATAAGTTGAATTATAATCAGCAGCATACCATTTCCCCGCACAGCAGGCTTTTTTACTTCCTCTCCGTTGTATTCCTCACTTTGATTTTTCTCTGTTTCCTGCATTTCCTCATCGGTATATCCCATTACAATTCCTCCATTCCCTTTTGTAATGTATATGCCGTATTGTATAAAAAATACCCTCTCAACAGCGGATTATAAGAGGTGTAAAAGATCGTCCATTGTCATGCAAAATAATCTGATACAACTAATTCAAGTTGATTTGCAATTTTATGGAATGGTACGTTAAGATCAAGCGTCCTTGCACCTATACTGTTACCATCCATATTAAATACGAAATCGTGCGAAATATCTTTGTCAGCTTTAGCATAAAGCAACAGTCCGGAAACATCACCAGTATGTCCTGTATCAGCATTTTTTACGTATGCAAATATCTGGTACAAATGTGCTGATCTGAGCTGTTCTTTGCCATAATTTTGTATAATAGGATTGCTGTAATATTTTGCATCAATGATCAATTTTTTATCACCTTTTTGCAAGAAAATATCTGTTTTCATTTTCGGCAAAAACCGTATCATCTGCAAATCCTGTTCTCCGGTCAGATTCCAATTTACTTGTCTTGAAACCGGTGCGAGTTCCGGATGATGACGTCGGTAATATTCAAGAATGAATCTTTCAAAAAGCCGTTCCATATGTTCATCTGAAAAGGCAAGCAGGCGATAATTGCCCTGTTCTGTAGTTTGCAATAAATCATGCAGAAGTAAATAGCATAAATTCAACAGCAACTCATAGTTATGATTATTTTTCCGGTATGTCAACTGTTTCCATATAATTTTCTCAGGAGCAATATCATTAACATTCTTAAAATATGCAATCAATTTACACATCTTCTTGCGATATACATCATCAACGCTCTCTGAACGAATAAGGCTTTTTAGTGTAGTTTTAAGTATCTGATTATAAATATTATTTTTTGAAAAATCATCAAATTCACAGGCAAGCTTTTGCTTTCTCTGCATTTTCAAACGTATTGTATCATTTATACTTAGCTTACCGTGCATAACGTAAAGTTGGCTCTGTACAGGGATATAAGTACTGTATAGACCTTGTTTCACCTGACGAGCTATACCGTGTGACAGTATAGCTGAAAATAAGTTGTGAATATTATGAAAACCCTCTGCTGAAACTTTCCCATAATCTTCAGGCTTCAAAACCTGAAAGGCATAAGATAGCATATAATAGATATTCTGTATAAGAATGTTTTTATCATTTGTCATTCAGAACACCACGCAGTCTGCCTATCCATTCTTCAAGATTAGTATGATCATCAAACCAATATTCTTTCAGCATTGGAATAATATCAAATTCCACAATAGAACGCAGTCTTTCTTTTGTACAACTGTCTTTTGTCAGATTACAGAAATAACTGTGACCAATACAAAAACCACTTCCGAGAGAACTATCTTTCTGAATTTCTTCGTTAAGCATTATGATATTTTTTATTAAATCATTGAACATTTTGTTATTAAGTCTATTACAGTATCCAATAAATCCATCAGAATCAAATCCCGGATTCATTTCAAAAAAGCTGAACCGCCTGCGTAGGGCATAATCCAACATAGCAAGACTGCGATCGGCAGTATTCATCATTCCGACAATATACAGATTATCCGGCACCGAAAATTGCTCATCACGATAGGCGAGTCGCACCGCATATCTGTTTCCGCTTCTTTTGTCATTTTCAATTAGCATAAGCAGTTCGCCGAAAATTTTACTGATATTACCACGGTTAATTTCATCAATAATAAAGAAGTAAGACA
>CANRAN010000156.1 GCA_947628595.1 uncultured Clostridia bacterium
CCTGTATAATCTGTCCTTGTCTCTCACATCTCCGATAAAGAAGCGGATGCGGGGGTCGTTCGGAAACTTCTTTGCCATGTTCCACTGCTTCATCTCGTCACGGCTGTAAATGATCAGCTTTTTCGGATTATACTTTGCAAGTGTCATCGGCACAAATGTGTTGCCGAAGGAGCCGGTCCCGCCGGTGATTAAGATCGTCGAATTCGTAAGCATTGTTTTTTCCTCCAAAATGATTGTGTGTTATGTACTGTATTTTTTAACATTTCAATCTAAAAAGCAGGCTTATTACTCACTCTCTGTTTTTATCTGCTTTTTGGATTTGAACGTTTTTATAAACTTTAAAATTAAAGCGCGCTTTATATAGATGACGGAAGTAAGAGCAACAACATATGCGGCTATGAGGATATATCTTATTATCGGTGCCGCATATACTGCGTTTACAGCCACAGTAACAGCGCCTGATGCCATTACCGTCAACACAATAAACTTATAGCTATACACATGTGACATTCCCATACGGCGCACAAGCCACATGTGAAGCCCCAAAAGGAGGAGGAATCCTGCAAGCGTTGTGTATGCCGCAGCGATATATCCGAATTTGGGGATCAGAAGAAGGTTCAGAACGTAATTCAGAGCCGCTGCTGCCATACTTGCAAAAGCCATACCTACGGTTTTTCCTTTTATCTGCTCAACATTAACCATCATGGTGTAAAGAAACTGACAAATGCACCCCATAGCGACCGGAGGTATTACATATATTGCAGCAAAATACTCTCTGCCTCCCAAAATATAAAGCACCTCTGGAGCTACCAACATAACTCCGATTGCTATACCGACAAAAGAAATGATGTAATATTTCGAGAAGCTGCGGACGCTCTTTGTGTCGTTTTCATGAATTTTTTCCGCAAGCCATGGGCTGAAAGCGGCGTTGATGGATGTGAGCAAAATAGTAATGATCGAGCCACAGGTATATGCCAAGCTATAAAGGGCGTTGTCCGCAGCTCCGCAGATTTTGGTTATCATGATCCTGTCTGTCGAGTTAAGAACTGTCATCGAAAGTAGATGCGGAATATATGGCAGACAAATCTTCAAAGTATACATCCAATATCCAAATCGAATATGTTTTCCTTTTACCCAAAATATAATGAATATGAAAACTCCAATCACTATGCTTGGAAGAACGCTGCCGATTATCCTTCCGGACAGCTTGTCCTCCATATTTGTGACTAAAAGCAACGACAGCCCAAGACTTATCAGCGTAGATGAAATGCTCAGAATGACCTGAAGGCGGTATTTGAAAAAGAAGCGTTGTTGCGTCTGAAACATCTCAAATACTCTCATGAAAAATATGTGCGCCATCATGAGATTGACATATAGCATGCTCAGCGAAAAGAAGCTTTGCGACCAATCGGAAAAAAGATTCAATAGTACCGTCCAGATAAGCACGGACACAGCACTCATGCCCACGGCCGAGAATATGTACTGATCTAAATTGTCCTCGTAATCATACCTCGCACTTATGAGACTTACACCTATATTGAAAGTACATAAAATTGCAAGTATGGACTGCCACGATGTAAAGTTGTTATACATTCCGTACTGTTCCTGCGACATAAGACGCGTGAAAAATGGCGTCGTAAGAAATGCGGAAGCGGCAGTCAGAAAGTTCGCAACGATATACCAAATGCTGGATTTAAGGGCTTTAACATTATTGTTGCTCATAATTGTTACTCGCATATTTACAGAGATTAATTTATTGCCAAACAGATGGTGAAACTGCATCTGCCAGTAATTTATAGCGGCGTTCTATATTCGTTCTACCGCAATGTTTGCGTATAAATTCAGGCATTTTATTTATATTGTAATGCGATTCTATACACATCTCTTTTAAAACGTCAAAAATATCCTTGACTTCATCAGGAGTTTTCAAGAAATTTTTCCCTCCCCAAAAGAATTCATATAACCTGTTCTGTTGAAAAAGCTGTTCCTCGGTAAATACCCTATTATACGAAAAGAAAGCCTCGTGAAACCGTTTAAAGTTTTCAGTGAAATATTTGTCATTTGGAAATCTTGAAGATGAACATTCAAGATAAACCGGCTTGTTCATGTACTTGCAAAACCCGATATTAGTACCTATATCGTCGAGGACAACGTCATCTGCCAATGAAATTATGGTTTTTAATCTTCGTATAAAACTTGGATCGTTCCTGAATCCTGCTGAAACAATTGTAGCATCTTTCTTAACAAACAAGTCTATAATAGGTGCATCAATATCATTCCAATAAACGCATACCAAAATCGTGTCATAATAGTCGGCGTATTTTTTATATACTATGTCGAACAAACTACTCTCCGTCTTCTTTTCCCCACGCTCCCATGAATGACTTGGAAAAACAAGAAGTACTTTGCCCAATTTGGATTTTATCGTTTGTTCTCTTTCTGGAGAATAATATTTTGTTGCATAATGAATATATGGGCCTAACACAAATACAGGCTTCCAGGGGCATATTGAATATACTTCCGAGATTCTTCCAGGTCCTTGGCAAGCACAAGAAATACTATATTTGATGTTAGAACCCTCGCTCCAAGGCTTAGTAACAAATCTGACTCCATGTTCAAGTGCTGGAATATAAATCAACCGACCTTCGTCGCATTTTGCATATTTCGTTAGTTCTTTATAATATCCGTAATGATATGTTTCGCCTCCGTATCTTGCCACTTTCGGCATGGTTATTGACTTTTGTTTGAACAATTTCATTTGACATTGAAAGCATTTGAAGTCAGTTATAGAATCAATTTTTGAAATAAACAAACTTAATGATTCATATTGTCTTAACTTTGGATCAATATGATAAATAGCATTTTTTGCCATTGAATATAGTAAAACATTCGTTTTTAATTTATTCAAAAAAAACATTAGTGTGATTCTCCTTGCCTATAAATTACCGGACGATGTGCGACAGCTACTCCGTTTACATACATAATAGTCACAACAATCAAGATTAAAATTCGTTTCGTCCCACCGCTTTATTTCGTAGCCGGGACAATACTTTTTCCAACTCTCAATACATTTTTGCGCAAGTTCGGGAAGAGGGTTTCCGCCGAACCAGCAGTAGTGGATTATTTTCGGTATACAATTATCGCTCATCCTTTTCATCCTCTGTTATGCTGTTAAACCAAGACACATAATCAAACTGATCTATAAACCGTTTGCCCGTGATGAGGTTCTGCGTCCTCCATATATG
>CANRAN010000157.1 GCA_947628595.1 uncultured Clostridia bacterium
ATTTTTTATAATTATACGTCTTGGTAAGATTTTTTATTTCTATCATAATATCAGTTCTCCTTTATTGTTTCCACAGGCGAGGTTTTATGAACCATGTAGTATGGTACAATAAGCGATATAACAAGCATAACTAAAAAAATTGCAAGCGTAACATAGATATTATTCATCTCAAAATTTTGTTCAAACATTGTCGAATACTCCGTCATATGGAAAATTGCAAAAAGACCTGCTCCTAATATTGTTCCGCCAAGCAGTATTATTGCTGAATATGCAAGTGATATCTTAAGACATCCTTTCCAACGACAGCCGCAAAGGAAATATATTCCGTAATTCCTTATCTGTGATTTGGTATTCATTGCAACAGAGCAGATAAGCTCGGCGAGCACTATTACAAGTACTCCGAGAATTATCGGCAGGAGTTTCCGTGATTGCTCATAAATATATTCATAGGATTTATTCCGGAATGAAGATAATTTAATTAATTTTTCGGAACTGCTGCCCAACAGAATTTCATTATTCTCACGTTGTTGATCCGTTGGGGGAGAATTATATGTTATAAATGCCGTACTGTGTCCTATAAGCTTTTTATTCTCAAATGATTTCTCCGCTGAAGCGGAAACAATAAATACCGGTCCGCTGACCTTAGATTTTGCATTTGTATCATAAAGATCTATAACATCGCTCAGGGAATAGCTCATGATATAGCTCGGATAGTAGTTGCCGTAGTCAATGGTTCCGACAATTATTATATCCCCTATATCTTCATTCACCGTTTTTCCGTCTTCGGGCGGCAATGAAATTGTGGTATGCACTACATCTCCTATCTTAAGCTTCGGATCGTTGTCCAAGGCAACCACTGCCTCTATCTGACCGGCAGCATTTCTCTCAGCCGAAGGCCACCTGCCACTCGAAAGAGGGACTCTGAATTTTGAAAAAAACTTTTCATTCAAGGCATAAATACTGAAATTTAATCCGAACGGGAATGTACTGCTTTGATACGCTGCATCATTAACAATAGCGTCTGCTATCGGAATATTGTATGAATATGTAACCGAAACATCACCCTCCAGCGAACTGTACATCTTATCCCTTATAAGCTCGGGATCATAATCTGCCATAATCTTTTTGTTTGACATTGGAACATATATGTATCCATCCGAATTTGCAATTTCATCATATGGAGCCATAAACATATGTCTGCTGTTTGATGCTGCCACCGTTATATTGCAAACAACAAAAATCACAGCAATCTCAACCATAATAAGAACATTAAAAAACGTATTGCGTGTTATAGAATAAAAACCATATTTTATGTATTTCAATCTGATCAACTCCTATACCGATATCAATACACAGTCGGATATTTGAAACACTTATCCGACTGTGCTCTTTGTATTGTCGAAAATCATTTTTTTAATTTATTTATGCAAGGTATATTTTGTAATACTCTCTGCTAATAGGTGTTGCATCTAATCTTGTTGTAACAAGAAGCAATTCATTATTCACACCGGCATAGCTTGAATCACTGTTATATACCTGACCGTAAACTACCAGATTATTGGCATCACCCGTATCATATCTAACATCAACCTGATAATGATTACTTTTACTTGCTTCATATTCATTAAGCAATGTAGTTACTTTATCATGGCAATAATAGGTTTTAGCCTCAATACGTTTAAGACTTCCCTCAAAACCCTGTTTAGCTATAAGGTCAGCGTACTTTCTAAAGGAATAAAGAGTTCCGGAGCTTCCTGCAACACTATTCTTAAAAGTTGAATCTACCTTAGGTCCATCAAAAAATGTTGCATAGGCTGTCATTCCTGCCACTGTGAAAAACGCAGCGAGAAATGTCGCCAAAAAAACCATTATTCTTTTTTTCATAATAATCCCTCCGTTCACAGATTTTCGACAATACATATGCATCAAGTCCTGTGTCCCATATCCTTAACGCTTACTTTCGTCGAGGGTATGACAGACAGGGACATGATTACCAAAGCAAGAACAAGATATGTTCCCATAATTACAGCATACACAGGAGTTATAAAGAAAAATCTGAATGATTTATAATACTGTGCCAACCAATCATAAACAACAAACTTGAACAACAGATATCCAATGGTGGATGTTACTATCATTGTTGCAAGTATTTCTATCATATAAACTATATGCACCTTTGTTCTTGTACAGCCGCACAGCCGCAAAACTCCAAGCGTAGAGGTTCTTTCGCCCAATATAAAGTTGTAGAATTTCGCAATAGCCAAAATAACTACTATTATCATAAGTATAGAAATTATAAAGAGCATTTTCGTAAACTGAAACTCCACCGGGTCATACGGTTCAGGTATTACTTTTTGTTCAATCTTTGCCCCGAAAACATCACTTGCCGCCTGATTGATTTTTTCTATATCATCCTCGTACAAATATTTTTCAAAATACACATTCATATTATAAATTACGAATTCATCCGGCATCGCTTTAAAGGGTATAAATAGCCATCCGTAATCACCCATACATTTATATTTTTTGCCGTAGAATTCATATTCTTCGCCCGGAACAAATGGAAACCACTCCGATGGACCATTTTCCAAATCCACACCTCCGAAAAGAACTTTTTCATCGGATGATATGTATTCCAAAATTTTATCATCCTTTGTCCCTTCTTCATAATCTATGTCCGGAATGTATGTCAAAAATTCTAAAGCATAATCTTCTTTGGTAACAATTCTCCCAGGGTAAACAAAAAATTGCCCGGATATAACCTTGTACTCACTGATCCTGTCCATAAATTCATTCAGCAAACCACGCATTTCCCCTACCGTGACAGCTCTCGGGTGTTCAACCTTATCGGTTAAATTTCCATCTTTATCATACATCAGTCTTTCACCGGTTTCCAGATCTATAGCCGTAGTTAATTGAGTTTTCGCAACATCTTCAAAAACAAAACTAAACTCTTTGTCACCGTTTTTATAATTGTCTTCTTCCTCAACATAATTCATATTATACGCCATACCACAGGTATTTTGTTTATATGTTTATTATATCATATTATGTAAATATTTTCAATATAATTTTATATAACATATGTGATAAAAATAACGAGACATATTTGTATATTTTCTCAAATTTACAATCACACCTTGCGTTCCATATCCTTAACGCTTACTTTCGTCGAGGGTATGACAGACAGGGACATGATTACCAAAGCAAGAACAAGATATGTT
>CANRAN010000158.1 GCA_947628595.1 uncultured Clostridia bacterium
TATCACCGTTTCCTATATAATGCGCTGCATCGAGGAGTATGCGTATTCATATAAAAATAATTATACCTATGGCGGCTATAAAATCCGTGATTTGCTGAATAAATATACACTTTATTTTATACCTATGTCCAATCCGGACGGAACACAGATTGCCAATTCATCCGAAAAGCCTTTATATGTACCGAAATCCTTTAACAATGACAGCTTCAAGGGAAATGCCAATGCGGTTAATCTAAACAGGAATTTTCCGTTTCACTGGTATGGAGCAACAGACGGAACTAACAGAAATCAGACAAACTATCGGGGGCCATCGGCCGGCTCAGAACCGGAAACAAAGGCTATTATGAATCTGTGCAACAAGAATAATTTTCAATTTATGCTTAGTATGCATATTCTCGGCGGCGGAATTTATTGGAAAGACTCTGCCAACGGAACTGTCCCAAATGATTATAAGCTCGCTTCAAGTCTTTCAAATAAATGTAAATACCTATTATTTGAAAATACAACAATAGAGTCGGAATATGCCGGAGGACTTGAAAACTGGTTCAGGTACGCATACAATAAACCCGGTTTTTGTATAGAGATGATACCGTTCAATCAATATTACCTATCTGACACATACGCAGGGTATAATGAGAATTTTGATAAGGCTCTCGACTGGACAAATACAAAATATACCTTTGCGGAGGCTATGAAGGTTATGTAAGCCTCCAACCACTCGCATACATAAATTATTATAATTTAACCGACTGTCCCAAAAATTATTAGTAAATGGACAGTCGGTTATTTTATATTTAATACTATGAGTTTGTGTATGAAAACTTATTTTAAGCAAAAAAGAGATCCGACATAATCAATCGGATCTCCTAACACTAATGTATTAGACTGCTCTTGTAACCTTGCCTGAACGCAGACAACGGGTGCATACATTAACTCTCTTGGGTGTGCCGTTTACGATAGCCTTAACTTTAACGACATTCGGCTTCCAAGCTCTGTTTGAGCGTCTATGTGAGTGAGAAACCTTAATACCAAAGGTAACTCCCTTATTGCAAATTTCACACTTTGCCATGATTGCACCTCCTTAGGGTGTTTTGTCTTACTGAAAAATCAAGCAATCCTTAAATTACTTAATCTCAACCTCTGCACCAACCTCAGCGAGCTTAGCCTTGATAGCCTCAGCATCCTCCTTGCTGATTGCTTCCTTAAGTGTCTTCGGAGCTTCATCAACAACAGCCTTAGCATCCTTAAGTCCAAGACCCGTGATCTCACGAACAACCTTAATAACCTTGATCTTCTCTGCACCTGCTGATTTGAGAATAACATCAAACTCTGTCTTCTCCTCAGCTGCTGCTGCACCCTCTGTCGGAGCTGCTACTGCAACCGCTGCCGCAGCGGATACACCGAACTCATCCTCTACTGCGTGAACAAGCTCTGAAAGCTCAAGAACAGTAAGACCCTTTAATTCTTCTACAATATTAGTAACCTTTTCTGATGCCATGATAGTTTACCTCCAAATTTAAGATTAAATTTCCTTTAATTATGCTTCAGCCGGAGCTTCTGCTGTCTCGTCAACAGCCTCTCCGCCCTCTTTGTCAACAATAGCTTGTACAGCTCTTGCAAAAGAAGCAATGGGTGCCTGGAAAGCTCCGAGGACATTAGCAAGAAGTACCTCTCTGCTCGGGAGCTTAGCAAGACTCTGGATCTTTTCAAGACTGATAACCTCATTATCGAGGTATCCTGTCTTTACTGCAAATGTCTTATGACCATCTGCAAATTTTTGAAGAATACGGGCTGCAGCCACATAATCCTCATCACAAGTAGCTATTGCAGAAGTACCGTTAAGCACCTCATCAACACCTGCAAGTCCTGCCTTTTCAGCTGCACGCTTTATCAGTGTGTTCTTTACAACAGTGTATTTTACACCTGCTTCACGCAGATCCTTACGAAGCTTTGTATCCTCATCAACTGTTATACCCTCATAGGAAACGATAACACCTGCAATAGAACCCTGAATCCTCTCAGCAAGCTCTGAAACAACCTGCTGCTTTTGTTCCAATACCTTCTGACTTGGCAAAACAATTCACCTCCTTGAAATATGACGCAAAAAGCGCCCTCCCATTTTCCGAGAAGGCGCATAATTACACACAATAACTATATACGCTCACCTCGG
Source organism: uncultured Clostridia bacterium (assembly GCA_947628595.1). Taxonomy (GTDB): domain Bacteria; phylum Bacillota; class Clostridia; order Oscillospirales; family Acutalibacteraceae; genus UBA1213. Next base: position 2,171 of record CANRAN010000158.1, read on the forward strand.
CAGGCGGGAAACCCTTTATGCATTACGCACCTGCTGTCTTTGGTCAACAGCAATATTTATTTTAGCACACTGAAATGCTTATGTCAAGTACATTTTTTTAATCAAACTGCACCGTTAATCTTTGACGGGTTAATCTTTACAGACGGTCCCATCGTCGTTGTTACTGCACAGGACTTGATATACTGACCCTTAGCGGCAGCCGGCTTAGCCTTGATGATTGCTCCCATAAGTGCATCAAAGTTTTCATTGATCTTTTCCGCACCAAAAGAAACCTTACCTATCGGGCAGTGAATGATATTTGTCTTATCAAGACGATATTCAATCTTACCTGCCTTAGCCTCCTTTACAGCCTTAGCTATATCAGGGGTTACAGTACCTGCCTTCGGGTTAGGCATGAGTCCTCTCGGACCGAGAACCTTACCAAGACGACCTACAAGACCCATCATATCAGGAGTTGTTATAAGCACGTCAAAATCCATCCAACCCTCACTCTGGATTTTCTGTGTAAATTCCTCAGCACCTACATATTCAGCTCCCGCTTCCTGAGCTTTCTGTACATTATCGCCCTTGCATATTGCAAGAACTCTTACCTGCTTACCTGTACCGTTAGGAAGAACGATTGCTCCTCTTACCTGCTGATCCGCATGACGTGAGTCAACACCAAGCTTTACATGAAGCTCAACCGTCTCGTCAAACTTAGCGGTACCTGTTTTGAGAACTACATCAATAGCCTCTTTGGCATCATATGCCTTTGTCTTGTCAATAAGCTTTACAGCTTCAACATATTTCTTACCGTGTTTCATTGTTTTCCTCCCTATTGAGTGGTAAAATCGGATTAATTCCTCCCACCCGGGTAATTAATCTACTACTTCGATACCCATTGAACGGGCTGTTCCTGCTATCATCGAGCAAGCAGCCTCAACCGTAGCAGCGTTAAGGTCGGGCATTTTCTGCTCTGCAATCTTCTGAACCTGCTCACGGGTAATCTTAGCGACCTTCTTCTTGTTAGG
>CANRAN010000159.1 GCA_947628595.1 uncultured Clostridia bacterium
TTCTATTGGACAATAATTAATACGCTCAACAGATACACAACAATGCTGACGGCTGTAATTCTTGACAATAGGAGAATTGTGAACATGACCAAACAAATTAGCATATGGCATATTTTCGTTAATATAAACGGGTTCATGTGATAATATCCAGAAACCGCTGTATAAAACAGGCATATCATAAACCTCCGCAAAGCCTGCATTTCTGTAATATTCATTGCTCTGTATGTCGTGGTTGCCCTTAACGAGATATTTTGTCCCGTTAAGCTGTGACAAAATCTCCTTTTCACCACCTACTGCACCAAAATCACCGAGTACATAAACAGTATCCTTTTTTCCGACATTTGTATTCCAACGTAAAATTAATTGCCTATCCATTTCCTGCATATCCGCAAACGGTCTGTTTTCATATCTTCGTATATTATCTTCGCCGAAATGAGTATCCGCAATAAAAAATACCATGCCCAATAAATTCCCTCCTTAATATCAACTGCAATCACATATCATATTGAAAAGCTTATATCATCCACAATTTCATCCTACAAAAAAATGATATGTATTGTGTTTCTAATATTTAAGCACAATACATATCAAAAGTCAATCATTATTTTTATCATATTCGCTGCGGCAAATCCCCGTTTGACGGATTATCAAGTAATTTTCCGCTTTCATCAAAGCGTGACCCGTGACAGGCACAATCCCATGAATGCTCCGCATTATTCCACTTCAATGCACAGCCGAGGTGCGGACAGCGTTTTTTCGATATTGTAAGAACATTTAGGGTTGCCTTTATTCCGTTGATAAAAAGCTGAGGATTAAGCATACTTCTTGACGGACTGAAAATATCCTCATATTCATTTTTTCTCCCTGTTACCATATCACTCAGAAGCATTGCAGAAACCATTGAGCCTGTCATCCCCCATTTATTGAAACCGCTTGCAGTATAAAGCTCATGTGTATTTCTTGAATATTTCCCAATATACGGTATACTGTCGAGGCTCATGCAGTCCTGTGCCGCCCAATGACATATTTCCTTTGCGGACGGATATTTTATTTTTGCAAAGCGTCTTATTTCTTCCCAACATCCGCCCTTTTCGCCTGTTCTGTGTCCTCCGCCGCCGAGAAACAGAATGTCATTATAATTTCTGAATGATAAGCCCTTTTTGTTTTCATCAACATACATACCGTTAGCTTTTGTGCATTTTCAAGTGCAATAACATACGAGCGATGCTGATAAAGCTTAAAATAATAGCTTCCGTGCTTATTAATAAACGGAAAATGGGTTGAAACAATAACCTTATCCGCACTGATTTTTCCGCTGTCCGTTACCGCCGTATTTCCTACCATTTCACGTACGAATGTATTTTCATATATATGCAGCTCACCTACAATGGAAGCAACGAATTTCAGAGGATTGAATTGCGCCTGATTTGCAAATTTTACCGCACCTGCTATTTTCAACGGCAGCTCCGTATTTTCGCAAAGCTCCGCACTGTAGCCTATTTTACTCAACGCCCTTATTTCATCTTCAAGCTTTTTGCGCTCATTAATCGAGTAAACATAATTATCCTTTATCTCATAATCACAATTGATATTTTTACAAAGCTCCTCATATTTGTCAAAAGCCGCCTTATTAGCCGATAAATATTTCCGTGCCGACTCTGTACCGCAGCTTTTCAGAATTTTATCATAGATCAGTCCGTGCTGGATCGTTATCTTTGCCGTGGTATTTCCTGTCGTTCCCGAGCATATTCTCCCCTTTTCGGCAAGGATATAATTTATACCCGATTTTTGCAAAAAATAAGCCGTAAGTATACCTGCCATACCGCCGCCTATTATAAGCACATCCGTATGAATATCTCCGCTGAGTTGTCTGAATTTCGGAATATCAACCGTTTTATACCATATTGATTTCATAGCCGCTCCTTATAATTACAAAAATATCTGATTTTGTACTGATATAAGTATTGACAATAAAATATAAAACAATCAAAACAGTATTTGAATTCCGATTTTCTTATCATTGAATAAAACATTTTATTATTATATAATGAGTACTGACGGATAATGAGAGAATATCTATTTTAAAGTAAATTCATAAATTATTATAGGGTGTTAAAAACCGCATATTACAGCTTTTCGGAGAAAAAACATAACAATAAACAGACTTGCCAATATATCTGACCTGACCCCGTGCTCAAGGCTATACTATACGGCAGGAGTAAAAATCCCAAACTGCTTACATACAGTAAATAAAATAAAAACATCGCCATAGGCTGTTTTTCAAACCGCCTGTGACGATATTATTTTAAGGATGATTATTAACAAATATTATTCTTCCTGTCACTGATGCTTTTCCTTATCAAGAATCAAAACAGAATTACGGAAACGGAGCCGTTACTTTTGTCAACCGTATTTGGAAATTTTAAAAAAAATTTTATAGGTTTACAATAGATACTTTTTGCATATGTGTAAGAATTTACACTTGAAAACCTATTAAACATATGGTATTATAGTATAAAGAACTGTCAGGAGGTATTATAATTGAAAATTTCAACAAAAGGACGCTATGCACTTCGTATGCTTCTGGATCTCGCAGAGCATCAATACGACGGCTATATAGCATTAAAAGACATTGCCACACGTCAGAATATATCCAAAAAGTATCTTGAGCAAATTGTGCCTATTTTAAATAGGTCGGATATTCTCAGTACTAACCGCGGATATCAGGGTGGCTATAAGCTTGCAAAATCTCCCGATAAATATACTGTCGGAGATATTTTGACACTAACCGAAGGAAGTCTTTCTCCTATCGCCTGCCTTGATCACGAGCCGATTGAATGTCCCCGAAGCGGCGAATGTTATACCCTTCCCGTTTGGCAGGGATTAAAGAAGGTTATATGTGATTATTTGTACGGGATAACCTTACAGGATATTCTCGATATGCAAAAAGATAAATATGTAAACGATTACGTTATATGATAACCAAAAAGAGTTTTTCAACATACACATCAAGCAGTCCCCTCAACTAGGGTCGGGGGCGTATCTCTTTGCGGTTATACCAACCTGAGGAGTGAAAATAATGGGAAAGAGAATCTATGGAAATGAATACGGATTTCAAACAAGAGCAGTACATACAGGAAATGATGTTGACGGTGAAACA
>CANRAN010000160.1 GCA_947628595.1 uncultured Clostridia bacterium
GTACATTCTATCCCAAGCTTATCTCGTATTAGCTCCTCTGCGACAGCCGCCGCTCCTGCATTTGCATCCCGGATGGTTACGGCTGCATTAACAGACTCAATGCAATTTGTATCATCAATATTTATAGTTATCAGAGTCACAAGAGGATTTATATTTCTTTCGGAAAGAGTTTTTTCAACAAGTCTTTGCAGCTGACTTTTTAATATTTTTATCTGTGCCTCTTTCATTTCGTCATTATTTTCGTCATATTCGTAACTCGGAGAAATATCTGTATTTCTGAATTGTGCAAATGTGCCCATAAGCGGTGCCGTTATGACACAAAGCATAAAAATACCAAGAACAAATCTCACGGTTTTTTCAAGACTTGAATTACTCGTAATGATTTCAACAATACAAGCTATAACCGAACATACAGTTACGGCTATCGCCCATGAATATACACCCTCCATATTTTCCTCCGTATAATTTTATTTTCCGACCATCAGAATTATAACCGTAGATATTATGAAAATAGTAAGTATGCAAAGGAGAATTGCCATTAGCATTGAGGCTACTGTTGAAATTGTTCCATATACACTTTTCATTCTCCCCAGACCTAAAATATCCGAAGCAGAGGTAAGAATGAAGAGTGAAAATTGCCATAACATACACTCAATAAGTATTGGTAGAAATATGCAGGCAGCAGCTATTATAACAAATACCCCCGCTCCTGATTTGAGCAGCTCAAGACTTCCGCTAAATGCTGTTAGACTTTCGCTGAGGACACCTCCGACAACGGGAACAAAGGAGCTTACTGTGAACCTCAATGCCCTTTTGCTGACATTATCAAGTGATGTAGATACAAAGGTCTGTGCTGACAGAACCGTTACAAACATACTCATAACCAGTGTCAGAACCCATTTTGCACATTTATGGAGCATAGTACATAATGACGAAAGATTAAGCTTAGGAGAAAGGGAGGATGTCACCGACAAGGCAAGGAATACATTCATTATCGGTGCAATAAGCTTTGAAGAAAGCTGAGTTATGATTTGACCTGCACCCATAAGCATTGTATAATATGAGCCTGCACTGATTTCGTGCCCCGAGGTTGCCATAAGTCCCGTCATTATCGGAACATAGAGAAGTATAAATCCTGAAGCACCATTAATTATTTCAACTGCCCTTGATATCATACCGCACATTGGAATGACTATTGCTGTACATATGCAAAGGGCACCGACAGCCGAGCTGACACCCTCAAGGGTTTTGTCACCCACGGTTATATCCGTTCCTTCAACAAGTGAACAAATAAGCATTATGCCAAAACAGAGTGCAAGTGTTCCGAGAGGTCCCGAAGCTTTTTCACCTATCAGTTCGGCAGCCTGATTAAAAATCCCTGCTGCTTTCATCGAATCCATACTTTCATAATCAAAGGTACTTATTCCCATATCAGCAAGCATTTTTTGGGTTTCCTCGGGAAGTGAGGAATACAATCTGTCCGCTCCGCTCGCTTTTAGCTGTTCATCATAAATTTCGGCGACATCCTCGCTTGAATCGTTCTCCCGGTTATTTGCGGCATTTACGGGTATGCTTATAAAACAGACTGATATTGCAAAAAGTATCAGAAGTATTATTCTTTTTTTCATTTTTACTCCCCTTACTGTAACAGAGACGTTGCTGTTGTCAGTATTTTTTCAAACAGTGGTAATGATATCAGTACGATAGTCAGCTTTGCACCTAACTCCACACGGGAGGCAAGTGATTGTTGCCCCGTATCACGGCAACAATCAGCCGTAAATCGGCAAATGGCACATATTCCGGTTGTTTTTATAAGTATAAGACCATAATCCGAGCTTATTCCGGCACTCTCAGTGAGTCTGTTTATCTCATTAATAAACGGAGATATCTGAAAAAGCACAGATAAGAAAATCATTGCTCCTCCTGCTATTGCAATTACAGCGGAGGTTTCGGGGGAATATTTTTTAAGACCTACAGCCGCAAGTGATGCAACTATTGCAGCACCGCAAATGGAAAGTATATCCATTTAAAATCCAAACAGGGTTTCTATCGTGGTGAAAAGGTCGGATATCTGCTCTACAAGCATCAGCAGCACCACGATAAGACCTGCAAGAGTTGTCATCATAGCCTGTTCTTCCCTCCCCGAGCGGGAAAGCACAAGGCTCAGCACTGCTACGATTATTCCGATAGCAGCAATCTTAAAGATAAAATCCACATTCATTTTATACCTCCGACCGACCGATTATTTATAAACCTGCTTTTCCTCTTTGCTTTATTTCAGATCATAACAGCTGCAATCATCGCCCCGCAAAATGTGCCTACTATACGATACAGCCGCTTTTTCGTATTTGTTTCGGGCTGCAGCTCGGAAAGCCGCTGTTCAGCCATTGTTTTGCGGAGTCTTATCTTTCCTATTTCCTCATCTGCCCCCAATGAGCCAAAGCCCTCGGAAAACGAACAGATCATATCAAGGTCATGCTCTGATATCAATTTTTTTGAACAAATCTCCCTTGCAGAGCTGCACCAAGCAGATGTAAAATCCTTTCCTCTCTCCATTCCGGCAAGACATGAATTTATCATAGGCAGCATGAGCGGAACTGAATTTATACTTTTCAGTATTTCTACTATATCTGCTTTACAATAGCTTATCATTGTTTCTGTTTGTGTGAGGAAAATAATATACTGCCTTATAAAATCCGTCTGCCGGTCAATTCTTCCCGCAGCATAAAGACCTCCCAAAGCACCGCAAAATATAAGTACAATTCCTCCGGTTATTTTCAGACCTGTCATATTCCCCCCTCCTCTCCCGACAGATTTACTACCTCTGAGCATACTCCGGGCTTATCCGAGGATTCAAGGAATATCAAGGTGTTGAATGCATCTGTTTCCATAAGACTGTGTGCCTGTTTTCTTTGCATAAGTGAAGCATAATCCTGTGCGTGTATTGTCGCTATAATATAGGCACCAGCATTTGCCCCCTGTGCTATGGCCTGTGCATCCTCCTGTGTTCCAACCTCATCACATATTATCACCTGCGGTGAAAGGGAGCGTATAGCCTGCATTATTCCCTCACCCTTCGGATAACCCCTAAGCACATCACAAAGACCAAGGTCAAT
>CANRAN010000161.1 GCA_947628595.1 uncultured Clostridia bacterium
CGAACCAGCGGCCTCTACGTCCCGAACGTAGCGCTCCACCAAGCTGAGCTACACCTCGTCTTAAATTAAGCCTTGAAGAAATTCAAGGCTTAACTGCAGTTGCGGAATAGGGATTCGAACCCCAACAAACAGAGTCAGAGTCTGTCGTGCTACCGTTACACAATTCCGCAATATTTAATTTTCTCTTGCTGAGAACGATACTAATTATACAACGTTTTCATATAATTGTCAAGAGTTTTTTAAAAAAATTTCAAAACTCAGAAATCATCCGGATCACAATATGGATTACAGATCGAATCTGAATAATCGTCTTCTGCTTCGGAAATAAGTTGTTTTACGGAAGCAGAAGTGACCGTATCCTTTTGAGAAACTATAAAATCAAATGCATCCACAAGAAACAAATTTTCAATTATGCTTATTATTGTATCCATAATATCATATGATTTAAAGTTGACAGAGGATATAATATACTTGCTGATTTTTTCCGAAAGCTCCGGTGCAAGAAGCTCATAGGTACCCCACTGACGATATGACAACTCATAAAGCTGCCTCAAGGCACTCAGAGATTTTGGTTTATCAGAATATTGTTTTAGAAAATCATTAAAATAGCCTTCAAGCTCCTCGGATTCCAAATTGTCGGAAAGAGTCTTATAATCTACGTACAATAATCACACCGCCTTGCTCCCATACACAGTAAAAAATAAGCTTTGTATTGATTCCATGCCTCGCTACAAGTTTTAATATACATATTCTACAATAAAATCAAATTTATTGCAATAGTTTTTTAACATTTTTATATAAAAAACTTATTATTTATCGTATCAAATATAGAATATTTGACAATTTGTACGAAAATGGTTACGAATCAAATGAAACAGAATCGGAGTCCGACTTCCGGACTCCGAACAGGATTATTTCATGCCCAAGACCTTGAGAAGTTCATCGGTTTTGTTGGTTTTTTCCCATGTAACACCGAGATCCTCACGTCCCATATGTCCATAGGCCGCAAGCCTACGGTATATAGGTCTTTTTAGGTCGAGATCCTTTATTATAGCAGCCGGGCGGAGGTCAAATACTTCATTTACCGCTTTTGAAAGAATTTCATCACTCACCTTACCCGTGCCAAAGCTGTCAACCATTACAGATACGGGCTTTGCTACTCCTATCGCATAGGATAGCTGTATCTCACATTTGTCGGCAAGACCGGCAGCAACTATATTCTTTGCTGCCCAACGAGCGGCATAAGCGGCACTTCTGTCTACCTTCGTTGGATCCTTGCCGGAGAAGGCACCACCGCCATGCCTTGAATATCCTCCATATGTATCTACTATAATTTTTCTTCCTGTCAGTCCGGTATCGGCAGCAGGACCGCCGAGAACAAATCTGCCTGTGGGATTTACAAAAATTTTTGTATTATCATCAATAAGCTCAGGGGGAATTGTTGGGAATATAACATATTTTTTAAGATCCTCACGGATCGTTGCCATGCTTACATCCTCGGAATGCTGTGTAGATACGAGAACTGTATCTATCCTTATAGGCTTTCCGTCGTCATATTCAACAGTTACCTGTGTTTTTCCATCAGGTCGAAGATAGGTGAGTGTGCCGTCTTTGCGTACATCAGCAAGTTTTTTTGCAAGCTTATGTGCGAGTGAGATCGGCAACGGCATAAGCTCAGGAGTTTCGTTACAAGCATAGCCGAACATTATACCCTGATCTCCCGCACCGATCATATTAAGCTGATCGTGCTCACCCTCACGGTACTCGTATGATGCATTGACACCCATCGAGATATCGGGGGACTGTGAATCTATTGATGAAATAACTGCACAGGTGCCTCCGTTAAAGCCACATTCTGGTCTGTTATAGCCGATGTCGTTTATGACATCTCTTGTTATTTTGTCAATATCGGCATAGCAGCTTGTAGTAATTTCTCCCATTACGTGAATAAGACCGGTGGTTGCCGTAACCTCGCAGGCAACGTGAGCATCCGGGTCAGCACTGAGAATACTATCGAGTATTGCATCTGAAATCTGGTCGCATACCTTATCGGGATGTCCCTCTGTTACGGATTCAGACGTAAATAAAAATTTCGACATTTATTTTTTCATCCTTTCTGAATTTGCCATAATGCTATCGGCAGATAACGGACTATTTCCGTAATCATCGACATTCTGTCCTTTTCATGAGGGTATTATAGCACCACACAGGATATATGTCAAGATTAAAGCTGCATTAAGGATTGCAATATGTGTGCTGAAATGTTATACTACTGATGTCATGCGACTAACATGAGGTTAAACTTTCCAACAGATATATATTATTTCGGAGGCTATTTATGAAAAAAACGGTACGGGGATATTTTTCCGCAGCTGAGCTTATATTGTGGTTTTTATCGATTCTTGCCATTGTTTTATCATTTATTATATTCGGCTCGTCAAATTATCCGGCACTAACAGCATCAATTATAGGGGTCTCTTCTATTATATTCTGTTCAAAGGGTAATCCTGTCGGACAGGTGCTCATGATAGTTTTTAGCCTTATTTATGGTATAATATCCTATTCATTTTCATATTACGGAGAAATGCTTACATATCTCGGTATGACTGCACCAATGTGCGTCTTTGCACTCGTATCATGGCTAAAAAATCCCTATGGTGGTAATCACTCTGAGGTCAGGGTAAATTCAATAAAAAAATCCGAATGGATATTCGGGTTTGGGCTTACGGCTGTGGTTACTGTACTGTTTTATTTTGTACTGGGATATTTCAATACGGTTAATCTTATCCCGAGTACAGTATCCGTGGCTACAAGCTTTCTTGCCGTTTATCTTACATTTAGAAGAAGTCCGTGGTTTGCGCTTGTATATGCTATGAATGATTTTGTGCTTATAATTCTGTGGTTGCTCGCATCCTGCAAGGACAGTTCCTACATATCTGTTATGGTGTGCTTTATGGTATTTCTTATAAATGATTTATTCTGCTTTGTGAGCTGGATGAAAATGAAAAAACGGCAGTCAGCAGTCTGTGATGACATAGATTATATGCGGTCTTGAAAAAAATGACTGAAAATGTTATTATGTTAGTATTATAGGGAAAT
>CANRAN010000162.1 GCA_947628595.1 uncultured Clostridia bacterium
GGTCGAGCCACAGAGTTATTGTTTTGAGTAAAGCGGTTACGAATTGACAGTGCCGGCACGGCACCGGTGCTGCACTGCTCACCGAGGTGATTGTGTGATAATTAAGAATGTTAATATATATACAATGGATAAAGAAAACAGAGTGATTGAGAACGGGTATATCATAGCCGAGGAGGGTTTGATAAAGGAAATAGGGACAATGCCTTATTCCTCAACCGATAACGAGGTGTTCGATGCAGGGGGCAGAAATATATACCCTGGCTTTGTGGATGCACATACACATCTCGGTATGTTTGAGGATTCACTATGCTTCGAAGGTGATGACGGTAACGAAAGTACAGAGCCTGTCACTCCACAGCTCAGGACAATAGACGGTGTTAACCCGCTTGACGGCTATTTTTCTGAGGCACTGAGGGCAGGCATTACAACCGTAATGATAAGCCCCGGCAGCACAAATCCGATAGCAGGTCAGATTGCGGCTGTCAAAACATACGGAAAAAGAATTGATAATATGATAATAAAATCACCGGCTGCAATTAAATTTTCCCTCGGTGAAAATCCCAAATCCGTATATAACGATAAGGAGCGTATGCCGATAACTCGAATGGCGATAGCTGCAATGATTCGTGAGGCACTCAAAAAGGCTCAGAAATACTATGAGGATAAGTCAATCTGCCTCAGCGACTCCGAAAATAACGAGCTGCCCGAATATGATGAGGGGAACGAGGCACTGTGCCGCCTTTTTGACGGTAGTATTCCGGCACATTTCCATGCGCATAGGGCGGATGATATATTCACGGCTGTACGCATAAGTGAGGAATTTGGTATAAAATGCGTTATCGTACACGGAACAGAGGGACATCTCATATGTGACGAGCTAAAGGATAAATGCCTTGGTATATTGTCCGGCCCCTTTATGACGGACAGGAGTAAGCCTGAGCTTAAAGCTCTCACACCTCGTTCTCCCGGTATTATTTCACAAAATGATATACCGACAGCAATAATAACCGACCACCCCGAAACACCGATACAATATCTCACTTTATGTGCGGCAATAGCGGTAAGAGAGGGAATGGAGAGAACAGCCGCACTCAGGTCAATAACCTCGACAGCCGCATCACTTTGCGGAATTTCCGACAGAGTTGGTTCAATCGAAAGGGGAAAGGATGCCGATTTTGTTATCTATGACGGCGACCCGTTTGACATAACCGAAAAGCCTCAAGCTGTATTTATTAATGGAAAATTAATTTTCTCATAATTTTTAATAAAAATTAAAAATAAGTATTCCATTTTTTGTTCAATAGTGTTATAATATAGGTAATCTCAGGGATTGAGATATCCAAATTAAAGGAGGATTGTCCTATGAAGTATAACATTGTTGGAAGAAAAGTGAACCTCAGAGATAACTTTAAGGAAAGAGTTTATAAGAAACTCGGAAAGTTCGAGAAAATTTTCAGCGAAGAGGCTGAGGCTGTTGTCACGGTTACCCTTGAAAAGAACCGACAGACCGTCGAGGTTACAATAAGAGATAGCGGAATGTTGCTCAGAGCAGAGAGTACCGCACTCGAAATGAATGATGCCCTTGACGCTGTTGTTGACATATTGGGAGGACAGATAAGGAAGAATAAAACGAAGCTTAGCAAAAGATTCAAGCCTGACTCCATAAACAGATATTTTGCGGAGGAAGCAGTGGGTTATGAGGACGACTATTCTCTTGATGAGGAGGATTACAAGGTTGTGCGTACAAAGACCTTTTCTGTCAAGCCGCTCAGTGTGGAGGAAGCTATTCTTCAGATGAACATGATAGCTCATGAATTTTTCATGTTCAGGAATGCCAAATCAGGCGAAATTAATGTTGTTTACAAGCGTAAGGACGGAACATACGGACTCCTTGAGCCTGAAGCGTGATTGTGCATAAGAAATATTCGCAGGAATTGTTTTATAATTTCTGCGGATATTTTTTGTAAATTTAGTTTTGGTAATTACAATATAAGAGGCTATTGCAATTTAAAATGCATTTGCACAAAAATGACATTTGTGAGATTGAACTATAATTTCATAATATGTAAATATATCGTACTGTATTGTAAAAAAATATACTCCTTAAGCCAAAAATGCAGAAAAGACGCAGCAATTATACAGTTATTTTAAATAACAGATATTTGTAGAAAAATTGTATTTAAGGTGTAAAAATGGCTCTTGTAATTATAAGCGGTTTGTGGTAAGATAATAATAGTATTACCTCGGTAATATTGTTGCTACCACACTATAAGCTTGTCTCATATGTTATAAAGTATGTTCGATGAGCGGTAATAGTCCATCCGTGATTATTTGCAGATTTCACAAAAACAAAAGGAGGTATGTTGTATGTTTTGGGATAGGTTTTATGCTCTTTGTCAAAGAAACGGCAAAAGGCCCAATCCGGTTGGCAAAGAAATCGGACTGTCCTCGGGAATTATCAGCAAATGGAAGAACGGCGGAGTACCTACGGGTGAAACATTGATTAAGCTGTCGAATTACTTTAATGTTTCAGTTGATTATCTACTCGGCATAAGCAGTGTTGTTGAGGTTAAGGACACGAGGCTTGAGAAGTTCTATTCGGATAGAGAGCTTAAAAAGCAGGTGCTTGACAGTCTTGATAAGCTTAACGGTCTTGGGCTTTCATGTCTTGCGGAGTATTCTGAATATTTAACGATGAAGAAGAAGTATCAGTTTGAAGAGAAAGCTGCCGACAAGTCCCAAGACTGACCACCCACGGCACCGGGATTGACAGCGGCGGCACGCCGCCGAGATTAGTTTGCAAAGGCATTGACAAGGGGACGCCCTCTCGCAGGGTGTCCCCTCTTTAAAAACAGTCCACCGGACTGTTTTTAAATTCACCCCTTGCCCAGGCGTGAAGCATTAGAGATTTCGCCGTCTGCGGACGGCGACCAAAGGCTCTGCCTTTGGAATCCGCAAGCCTTTTAAAAAAGGCTTGACCTAAAACTGCTGTTTTACTATCATTACTTTTTTAATTTTCTCATGGCGGAGCGGCTCGTCAGAGTCGCTCTCGATACTTTCTGC
>CANRAN010000163.1 GCA_947628595.1 uncultured Clostridia bacterium
GGACAGGTTGACGGAGCAGTTGTCTATCATGCCGGAACAAAATACGAAAACGGAAAATTTTACACAAACGGCGGTCGTGTACTCGGCGTGACGGCAAGCGGAAAGACTCTTGAAGAGGCGCTTAAGAAGGCATATGATGCCGTGGAAAAAATATCATTTGATGGAGCGCACTACCGTAGTGATATAGGAAAAATAAAGAGATAAATATATAAAAAATGGCAGCACCTAAACAAAGGCACTGTCATTTTTGTTTTTATTAAAATTTATGCATAAAACAATATATAAAATTGTTGCTATAAATTAGCATATATATTTTTAGTTCAATCTCCAATAATAAATAAGGGAGTTGAGCAATATGAAAAAATATATAATACTGTTTTTAAGCACAATACTTTGCATAGTAGGGATTTTTACATTCGGCAGGATAACAGCCGATGCATCGGAGGTTTCTGTCTACACTGTAAAGCTTTCTAACGCCGATAATACGGTGACGGCTTCGGGAAGGCTTGAATATAATACCGAAAATAATATTATGAGTGATAATTACTTTATAATAAATAAAATATATGTAAACGGGGGAGATAACATAAAAAAGGGCGATCCCCTTATGACGGTACTTGAGCCTGTAAGCAGTGATATGATACCCTATTCATATTCCGATATAGATACATTGATATCATTGCTTTCAAAAACTGATATATCCGAGGAAATCCTGAATGAAGTAAAAAAATACTGCACAGAAAGAACAATATGTGCTAAGAGTGACGGAGTTGTATCTGAAATTGCTCACAGTGAAAATGAAATTGTATCTAAAAATACGCTGCTTATGAAGCTTTCGGATTCCGGTGCACTTGTTGTTCCTGTAAATATTAATGAAGCTTATATAGAAAAAATTAAAACCGGTCAGAAAGCCACCATAAAATTTACCGCACTTCCGAATAAAAGCTTCAGCGGTAAGGTGTCCTCAATTTCAAAGGAAGCAAAGCAGACAACAGGACTTACCTCTAAGGAAACATCGGTTGAGGTTAAAATTAAGCTTGATAAAACCGACAAGGATCTCAGAATAGGCTACACTGCGGAATGTACCATTACAACCTCAACAGATAAAAATAAAATAATACTCCCTTATGAATATGTACGCTCGGACGAAAAAGGAGATTATGTATTTATTGCAAGAGGTAATCAGGCAATAAAAAAATATATTAAAACAGGTACAGAATATAAAAAAGGTACAGAAGTAAAATCCGGTATTAAAGTGGGGGATAAAATAATAAAGGATCTGAATGATATCAATGACGGGGAAAGAATAATCATATCGGCAGGTGAGTAAAGTGCTTGAAATAATATGGAAATCGCTGAGGAGCTTTTTGAAAAATAGGGGAAGAACCCTTCTTACGCTTTTAGGCATATCTGTGGGTGTTGCTGCGGTTATTATCACAATGAGTATAAGCAATTTAGGTAAGCAGGCACTTGGGGAGGAGATAGACAGCCTCGGAATGGGAGGGATCGCCGTAAGCCTGAATGATAATGACGCACCGCTTACGGTATCCGAGCTTAACGAAATAGAAGAGATATCATCCGTTAAATCCGCTATGCCGCTTGTATTTGAAACATCAACGGTATATTTTCATAATCAGTCACTTCCTGTATGTCTTTTCGGAATAGATCGTAATGCCGAAAGTGCCATATCGCTTAAGCTTTTATACGGAAGATTTTTTAATATGGGAGATATTGCGTCATATGCGAGAGTATGTATGGTTGACAGCAAATTTGCGGAAACGAATTACGGAACACAGAATATAATCGGAAAAACAATTACAATAAACAACGGGGGAAATACGGATAAATATGAAATTATAGGAATACTGAAAACAGGAAGCGGACTTATTCAAAATATTATGGGCAGCGTTATACCCGATTTTGTATATATACCATACAGCACAATGCAGAAAAATATGTCGAGCAATAATTTTACGCAAATCGTCATAAAAACAGGTAATGATGAGAGCTATGAGGCACTCAGCGAGGAGGTAGTGCAGAAAATTGAAAGAAGTAATAATTACAAGAATGCATATAACATAAATAACCTTGCAAAGCAAAGGGACAGTCTTGACGGAATAATAGATATTTTTTCCTTGGTATTATCGGCAATAGGAGCGGTTTCCCTTGTCGTTGCAGGAATGAATATAATGAATGTCATGCTTGTGTCGGTAAAGGAAAGAACAAGAGAAATAGGGATTAAAAAAGCGATAGGTGCAAAAAGCAGTATGATAGCAACAGAATTTCTTGCGGAATCGGCTGTAATAAGTCTGTGCGGAGGCTTGGTCGGAATAATAACAGGTAATGCAGTAATGTATATCGGGGGTGCAATATTGGGATTGACAATAGTACCACAGCTTGATATAATTTTCGTAATGCTGATATTCTCCGCCGCTATCGGTGCGGTATTCGGGATATATCCCGCACTCAAGGCGGCAAAGCTTAAGCCCGTTGACGCACTGAGATACTATTAAGAGCGAGGAGCCGCATATGGAAAAATATATTGATTTCCCTAATTTACCTCAGTCACCCGTCACGGAGGTTATAATGTCGGGTGACAGACTTGAATTTATATTTGAGATATTGAATAATTACCATATAAATATACTCTCCCCCTCGCCGTTGAGGAATATAGACGGTGCGGAAAAATATCATGCCGATATGTCGGTCTGTCACCTTGGGGGAAACAGGTTTGTTATTGATGAAGATAACAGGGAGCTTACAGAGGGTATAAAATCCCTCGGAGCGGAGGTTACTGTATGCAGCGGTATAACCGCAAAAAATCCTAAGCTTAATGTATGCTTTCTTAAGAACAGGGTAATATGCAATAAGGATAAAACTGACAGGAATATATCGGATTTTTGTGCGGAAAGAGATATAGAAATACTTCACACAAAACAGAGCTATTCAGCTTGCTCTATTGCTGTTGTGAATGAAAATGCTGTAATAACTGCCGACAACTCGATATATGAATTATGCAGGGTAAATAAAATTGATGTCCTCAAAAT
>CANRAN010000164.1 GCA_947628595.1 uncultured Clostridia bacterium
TAATCACGGAATAATATTTTTTTACCCTTTTCAACCTCTATTTCTATTTTTGCATCCTGTTCATTGAAATTCTTATCCGAATGTATCCTCGCACTTATTGCGTCAATACCGTTTTGTAAAAGCTCACGCACAAACACATCGGGGGAACTGTACAGGTGATTTGACAATATATCTATCATTCCTCCAAGATTTACTTTGAATTTATAATCTTTTTCCATAAGTCCCGGCTCCCATTTGAAATTTTTAGCTAATATATTTTAATTATATCAACATTTTGTAATATTTTCAATCTTTTTTAATAATATTATACCTTTAGAAAATGCGAAAATTTATTAACCATTTCTGCTCCTAAAAATTTGTTAGATAGATACGAATATTCCTTTTATGATACGCTCTATTATAGAAAAAAATCAGCCCAAAAACAAGCGGCAATATGGAGAAATAAATTTTTATGTCAACACTGTGGTGGGGAATTTAAAGGTATTTTCAACAAGGTCTGCTCCAAATGTGGCAAACCTAAAGATTATTGATAACATAACTATCGTCTGAGTTTTTTAATAAGCTCAGGCGATAATTTTGTATTTAGATTAACACATCGGTAATGCCATTCAGCTTTGGTAAATCTCTTTTGACATAATACAGTTCTGTAATTTCTTGATCGAATGCAAATAAAGAGTAAAAAAACATAATGTCACCTAATTCAACCTACATTTTAGATTTCAATTTATAATTGTTATTTATTGTTATTTATATAGAAAAAATACTGTTAAAATTCAAAAAAATATGATATGATATTAGTGAATGTATAAGGAAAGGTTGTGGTTGCCATGAAACGGCTTGAAACGGAAAGCAGCAGGAGAATTAACTATAATTCCGACATACTTGCGCTTGAAAAATATTATCGGGAACAATATGAGCTTATTAAAAAGGGAAGTGACGATCTTGCAACACTGGAGCTTGTTATGCTTGGCAATGCACTTGATTTTATAAGCTTTGCCAAAAAATCTTTTGGCATAACTCTCGGCTCGGAGGAAAAATATATATCATCCTATGATGAAATAGCGGATGCTCTTAGCAGGGGAATAATAACCGAAAATATATACGATAATATAGCCAAAACAGCCGGAGCATATCTCGGTTTCCTTATTATTGCAAATATTGGGGGCAAATGGGTTGATACCGAAAGCGGTCCGGCGGTTCTGGTTCGCGGACGTGAGGTTTACGTTGCGGATTTTTCGGAAAAGCGTCTTATGAGCGGCAGTAGGCTTAATGCTGTGGAATATTATAATGCGATTAAGGTATTAAAAAACTAAATTATTGATTTTACGGAGGAAATTCAGAATGACAAATCACAAAACAGACAGAATATCCGAGGACATACAAAGGGAGCTTTCAGCAATTCTGAGGGAAATGAAAGATCCTCGTCTGCATGACGGCATAATAAGTATAGTACGCTGCGATATGGCAAGGGACAATTCTTTCTGCCGTGTTTATATAAGCTCAATGAAGGGGCTTGATACGGCAAAGACAGCGGTCAAGGCACTGAAAAATGCTCAGGGTTTCATCAGACGTGAGCTTGGTGTAAGGCTTAAGCTGAGATATGCACCGGCACTTGCCTTTGAAGCAACCGACTCAATAGAATACAGTGCGAAGATATCCGGTATACTTATGGATATAGACCTGAAAGCGGGGGATGAGGAAACAGATGAAGACGATAACACTTGAAGAAGCAGCAAAATTGCTGCTTGAAAATGATAACTATACAGTGCTTATGCATAAATCTCCCGATGGCGATGCCGTCGGGAGTGCATACGGACTTTGTACCGCACTGAGAAATATGGGAAAAAAGGCAAATCCTCTTTGCGGTGACGAAATACCGTCTTGCTATTTGTATATAACGGATAAGCTTGAATATGAGGAATTTGAGGAGAAATTCATAATCAGTGTTGACCTTGCATCTACAGCCCTCCTGAGCGGAAAAGCAAAGGAATATGAAGAAAAAGTCGATTTATGCATTGACCACCATTTTTCAAATACGGGATATGCAAGAGAGGGATATGTTGACGGAGGGGCATCATCCTGTGCGGAAATCATAAAGAAACTTCTTGATATTATGAAAGCGGATATCTCAAAGGATACGGCAAATGCACTGTTTACGGGAATATGTACCGATACCGGCTGTTTTAAATATTCGTCCGTGTCACCGGAAACTCACAGAATTGCAGCCGAGCTTATGGAAAAGGGAGCGGACAGTACCGCCATATGTAAGCTTATGTTTGACACAAAATCAAGGGAAAAACTGGAGCTTGAAAAAATGGTGCTTGAAACCCTCGAATATTTTGAGGACGGAAAAATTGCTATGATACAGATAACAGATGATATTATGAAGAGATCCGGAGCCGATCCGGGTGATACCGAAAGCATAGCAAGCATACCGTGTCAGATAAGCGGAGTAAAAATCGGTGTAACTATGAAGGAAAAGGAAAACGGTGAATATCGCTTTTCCGTTAGGACAACGGGAAATAACGATGCCTGCGAAATATGCAAGACCTTTGGCGGCGGCGGACATAAGGCTGCAGCAGGATGCAGTATTTTTAAGGAGCGTGGGGCAGCAAAGGAGGATATGATTGCCGCCTGTAAGGCTGCACTCGGGGATAAACAATGAACGGTATAATAGTGATAGATAAACAGAAGGATTTTACTTCCTTTGATGTTGTTGCAATAATGCGTGGAATACTCAGGGAAAAAAAGATAGGACACAGCGGAACTCTTGACCCTATGGCAACAGGAGTTCTGCCTATACTTATCGGAACAGCGGCGAAGGCTCAGTCACTATTGCCCGACACTGCCAAAGAATATACTGCGGAATTTCAGCTTGGTATAACTACCGATACGCTTGATATCACAGGTAAGGTTATTGAGGAAAAACAATGCAGTCATACTAAAGAAGAAATAAACAGTATACTTCCTCGTTTCAGAGGGAATATTATGCAGATACCGCCTATGTTTTCAGCGGTTCA
>CANRAN010000165.1 GCA_947628595.1 uncultured Clostridia bacterium
CGAGAGCGACTCTGACGAGCCGCTCCGCCGTAAGAAAGTAATGGTAGTAAAACGGCAGTTTTAGGTCAAGCCTTTTTGCGGAGTGCCTCCGCTGTCCATCCCGGCATTCGCCGGGGTTGCTCCACCGTGGGTTTAAATTGCCGAAAAGCTGATTGTCCCGACATTTTGTTTGCCTGTCGGAGTGTGGCAGAAAGTATCGAGAGCGACTCTGACGAGCCGCTCCGCCGTAAGAAAGTAATGGTAGTAAAACGGCAGTTTTAGGTCAAGCCTTTTTCAAAAGGCTTGCGGTTTCCAAAGGCAGAGCCTTTGGTCGCCGTCCGCAGACGGCGAAATACCTAAGCCTTCACGCCTGGGCAAGGGGTGAATTGAAAAACAGTCCGGCGGACTGTTTTTCAAGAGGGGGCGCCCTGCGAGAGGGCGACCCCTGTTTATGCCTTTATGATCTATCCTCGGCGACACTTCGCCGACACGTGAACTTCCGCTATGAAAATAAACAATTTATTATATTTGTCAAAAATAAGCCGTTTTAAACCACATGGAATAAAACGGCTTATTTTATTTACTTTTTCTCTGTTCTCGTCCGTTAGCTTCATTCCTTGCTCTAAGCTTCTTCTGATATGCATTTATACTCCTCAGTTCGTCCGGCTTTAGCTCCCTCCACTTTCCCGGCTGAAGCATACCGAGCTTTACAGGTCCTATTGCAGTACGTTTCAGTCTTGCAACCTCAAGTCCGACCGCCTCACACATCTTCCTTATCTGTCGATTTCTTCCCTCTTCAAGAACAATTTCAAGAACCGTCCTCTCTTGTTCACTCAACACTACCCTAATCGAAGCCGGCATAGATTTTCTTCCGTCTACAATGACACCTTTCGTAAGCATCGTGAGCTGATCATCTGTTATTCTCGGATGCACCGTCACACGATAAGTTTTTGCAAAATGTGTTGACGGGTGACTTATCATATTAGCAAAATCTCCATCATTTGTCATAAACAGCATACCCTCGGATTCCCTGTCAAGTCTGCCCACAGGGAAAAGTCTTGCCGGTATATCATCCACCAATTCTGCAACACATTTTCTTCCGCCCTCATCACTCATTGTTGTTATAAATCCTCTCGGCTTATGCAGAAGAATATAATACTTCTTGTTATTTTTCCTTATTGTAATTTCCCTGCCCGCAACAATGAGCTTATCCTTGTACGGATCCGCCTTTTCTCCGAGCTTTGCCTTTCTCCCGTTTACGGTAACGGCACCCGAAGAAATAAGCTCCTCCGCTTTTCTTCTTGATGCTATTCCCGCATCTGCAATAATTTTTTGTATTCTTACCTTATTCTCTCCGTTTTCCATATTTATCCCTTTCTATTTCACAATAAGCCTTGTTTCGGCTATAACCTTGTTGTCCAGCCTATATTCTATCGTGCCTACAACCTCACCATGGGTTACAGGTTCATAAACAAACCTTGGAGCATATATTTTCTCCTCCACACTGTCAACATCTTCATTTTTTAACGTAGACTCAAGCTCTTTGTCAGGTATCAAACAAACCTCATCATTACTGTTCTCACTACCCACAAGAGGAAGTTTTATTTCCTTATTTCCGTCCGTAAGCTTTACTCTCTGTACAAGACTGAAACCGTAATCGTACAAGGCACAATGATCGTTCCAGTCGTTTCTGTCGCCCAGTGTAACAACAATTAGCCTCACCCCGTCACGCTCGGCACAGGATGTAAGAGTTCTGCCTGCCTTCATAGTATAGCCTGTCTTTATTCCTATACAGCCCTCACAAAGTGAAAGTAATCTGTTATGATTACCGAGAGTCTGCCTTTTCCCCTCAGGATATTCATACTCTACATCAACAGTCTTTTGAGAAACAATTTCCCTGAAAGTTTCATTCTCCATTGCATATGAGCAAAGCACTGCCATATCATATGCGGTAGAATAATGTTCCTCACTGTCAAGTCCCGATGGTGTTACGAAATGCGTATTCTTCATGCCAAGCTGCTGTGCTTTCTCATTCATCATATCGGCAAACTTTTCATTGTCGCCGCCAACTGTTATGGCTGCTGCATTTGCAGCATCATTTCCCGATACAGCCATCATTCCCTTGACTATCTCGCTAAGTTTCAGTATTTCTCCTGACTTGAGGTACATACTTGAGCCTTCTGCATACATATCTGCCGTAACCCTAACATCCTTATCATTTGAAGCACAATATTCGAGGGCAAGCAAAGCAGTCATTATCTTCGTAATGCTTGCTATTGCCCTTTTATCATTAATATTATGTCCATACAACACTTCTCCGCTGTCGGCGCAATAAATTATCGCTGCATCCGCACTATCCGAAATACCCTCTCCCCTTACATCAACTGCATCATTTGCCGGAATAGTCGTCACCGCTCCGGTGCTATTGCTCTTAACAGCTTCTGAGATTTTATTTTCACAGCCGCATAACGAAAGAATTATCGCAAATATAACAGTTACAGATATTGTTTTTTTAATAAACAACTCCCCACCCCTTTGCAGCATTTATAAATTATATGCAGGGGCAGGGAGAAAATGAATGTGCAACGTAAGACAGAACCCAACTTATACTGTCGGGTCACTCAGACCCTCATCATCTTTTGTTTCTTTCTTGTCCTTGGATTTATCCTTCTTTATAAGATCCACTATTTTATCGAACAGTTCGGGTACCAAAGCAATAGCTTTCTGATTTGTATCATTTGCTATATTCAGAAGCTTTACATCACCGTGAGATATAGCTATAAAAGCAACCGGATTAATTGTAACTCCGGCTCCGCCGCCTCCCCCGAAAAGATTTGAATTTGTCTGGTGCTTGCTTGCAAATTCCGAGCCTCCGGATGCAAAGCCATATACGATTTTTGACACCGGTATAATGGTTGTACCATCAGGTGTAACGATAGGATCGCCTATAACCGTATTTACATCAACCATACTTTTTATTTTTTCAAGAGTAGTATCCATAAGTCCGTTAATCGGATGATCACTCAT
>CANRAN010000166.1 GCA_947628595.1 uncultured Clostridia bacterium
TTGTTCCTATGTGTACAATAGCTAATCCCTTGCCAAAAACATTCAGAGGTATAGTATAACCAAGTTTGTATCCATAATATCTGTAGTGAAGTCTGTATAAAACAGCAATCGGTTTCAAAAACCATTTTGTATAACAGTTTTTATAGTACTCTGCTTTCCTCAGCTTTTTTTCAAATTTGTAAATCGGGTCAACTAAATTCTTAAATTGTCCTTTTTTTATTCCCAGAGCTTTTCTGTCTTCTTCCATATAAATCTTCAGGTCTTTCTTATTTTTAATCATTATCTCATACCTTTCTGCCCTGATTTTCTGATTTATTCCATTACGATTTTTGTTTCAAGAGAGATATTAACGTAGGTCTTATAATACCTTACCGAACAAATCCTTACAATTTACAAATTGCATTCACGTTAATTCATCTGCTGTTTTTTTATACATAAAGACTAAAACACGTTACATTATAGCAAATCTTTAAATAAAAAGTCAACATATTATTTGAAAACAGAAAAATTTTACAAATTTTTACAAATTACAAATTATCATCAGATCTATCCGTGCCCGTACGTTTTTTTGAATACATAACCACCGTATCCCCCTCAAGAATTTTCAGATTGCCATTTGGAACTATGGTCTTATCACCACGCTTGACCATAATTATTACAGTTTGCCGGGAAATATCAAGATCCTTGATCTTCTGCCCGTTCCAGCCGTGATTTTTTCCGATTGTTATTTCTTTCAGGTATATTGGCTTGTCGCCCTTTATGGAATCCGCTCCGAGTACGATTTTATCACCGGCATGAAGCCTCACATTTCCTCTTGGTATAACAGTTTCATTTTCTCTTTGAATTATTGCAATAATCATACCCTTTGGCAGTTCGAGTTCTGATATATTTTTGCCTGCCCAATTGTCATTTTTATCAATCTGTATTTTAATGAAATGTACATCTTCTTCAACACCGTTATCAATGCTCTGAAGTCTGGAATATTGCTCGACAAAACCGGCTGAAATTATACCTGTTGGTATAGCAACCATTCCGACTCCGAGAAAGGTTATGCATATTCCTAAGATTTTTCCGAGTGTGGTTATGGGATATATGTCGCCGTAACCGACAGTAAGGAGAGTTGAGGCTGCCCACCATATTCCGGAAAAAGCATTGGAAAATACTTCGGGTTGGGCAGGATTTTCTATGCTGTACATACAAAGACTCGCACCGAGCATAAGCACAAGAATAATGAATACAGACGACATCAGCTGCTGCTTTTTTCGCATAAGAACCTCAGTTATGACATTAAGGGAATCATAATAGGCATTTATGCGGAACAATCTTAGTATTCTGGCTACTCGGAACATTTTGAATACCGCTGCACCTGCCGGGAAAAATGTCGGAAGATAATATGGCAAAAAAGAAAGTAGATCCACTATTCCGGAAAATGAAAAAATGTATTTCAAAATGGATTTTATTTCATTACTGTATGGATAAAGACAATTTGCAGTATAAAGTCTGAGCAGATAATCAATTCCAAAAAATATTACAGTTCCTGCTTCTATTCCGTTAAATATACTGCCGTATTTTATACTTATACTGTCAAATGTGTTGAGAATGGTGACGAGAATATTAAGAACAAGTGAGGAAATACTTATTATATCGTATAATTGGTTTATGGTATCGTCAACTACACCGACCGATACCATTTTGAATATACGGCGTCTGAACCGCTCATGAGGTGATACACCGGGCTCGTCCTCCGGGTAATATTTATCCGGATCCATATCGGGAGCGATCTTATTTTTTTTATTATCTGTCATAATATACCTCCGTAGTTTGCATTTCCAATATTCGGAAAGACCAAATGATATATTAATTATACACAATTTTCAATAATAAGTCATTATAATTATTTTTTTGTTGAACTTCGGGCAAATTTGGTATATTATATGTATGGCATGATTTTTGTTAGGAATGTATTATACATGGAGGTTAATTTTATGAAGGTAATTGTTGTAGGCTGTGGAAAAATTGGTACTACGATAATATCAAGTCTTGTGGATGAAGGACATAATGTTGTAGCCGTGGACACAGATCCACAGGTTATAGATAATCTGACGAATATATATGACATAATGGGAGTATGCGGAAGCGGTACTGACTGTGATACATTAACAGAGGCAGGTGTAAATAATACAGATCTTTTAGTAGCTGTTACCACACTTGACGAGCTGAATATGCTTTGCTGCTTTATAGGGAGAAGAATGGGTGCGATGCATACCATAGCAAGAATAAGAAAGCCCGAATATAATATGAACAACATAAGTTTTTTACGTCAGCAGCTTGACTTATCAATGTCTATAAATCCGGAGCATCTTGCGGCAGAGGAGATATTCAATATACTGCGTCTTCCATATGCGGTTAAAATAGAAACATTTTCACAGCGGAATTTTGAGATAGTAGAAATAATACTGCGTGAAGGCTCACCGATGATAAATTCCCGACTGATGGATATAAGGAGTAAATTTAATCAGAATTTTCTTGTATGTTTGGTTCAGCGGGGGCAGGATGTATATATTCCCGACGGTAATTTTGTGTTGCAGAGCGGAGATAAAATCGGACTCACCGCCTCGCTTGCGGAAATGCAGAAGCTTATGCGTTCACTCGGGGTTGAAACGAAGCAGGCTAAGAAAGTAATGTTGCTTGGCGGAAGCAGGATAGCATACTATCTGTCACATATGCTTTCATATGCAGGAAGTAGCGTTAAATTGATAGAGAAGGATGAAGAAAAAGCAAACTCTCTTTCAAAGATGGTTTCTGCAAAAACAGTTGTTATAAATGGCGATGGAGCTCAGCAGGAGCTACTTCTGGAGGAAGGTATTTCTACAATGGATGCCTTTGTTTCACTCACGGGAATGGACGAGGAAAATATACTGATATCAATATTTGCCTCCGTAAGCAAGGTGCCGAAGGTGGTTGCAAAGATAAA
>CANRAN010000167.1 GCA_947628595.1 uncultured Clostridia bacterium
GAAAACTTTCCCAGCTTTATCCTTTGCCCCGCCTTTACAACATTAAGCTTTGCTTTGCTCTGAAGATTATGCTCCTTAAGCTTGCTTCCTACAAGTCCGAGTGTCAGGGATGTCCCGAAAACAGGCAAATTCATCTTCTTGAGAAGATACGGCAACGCTCCTATATGATCCTCATGTCCGTGCGTCAGCACTACTCCCTTGATTTTATCCCTATTTCTTTCGAGGTATGTAAAATCGGGAATTACAAGATCAACACCGAGCATATCTCCGTCCGGAAATGCCATGCCGCAGTCAAGGAGGAACATATCATCCTCACATTCAAAAAGGGTTATATTTTTTCCTATTTCGTTCAGACCGCCCAAAAATGTTATCTTTACGCTCGATTCACCCTTTGAATATTTCATACTCCTTGGCTGATATTCATTTTTCTTTGAATAGGGCGGCTGAAAGGTCTTATCACCCCTTTGGGTGCGCTGGAATCCCTCACCCATTGTACGATTAAATGATACTCCGCTTCCCCCTATCTGCTGATCCGAAAGCTTCGGCTGTGTCATTATCCTGTCAAACAAATTGGTTTTACCACCACGCACTGTGTTACTACTTCGCATCTGTCCTGTCTTGGAATAATTTGTCCTTGAAATATTCCTTCCCTTTCCGTTCCTTGATGCACCCTTTCTGTTAAATTCCGATACCACTTAATTACCTCCATAATTTAATTTTTTTCCGAATACATATTCTGCTTTTTTGCTTTAAAACAAATGTCCGAACAAAACCGTTATAGTTTATTTTACTCTTACCGATTAAATCTGTCAATAGTATTTTAACCATGCGGCATATATTTTAAATAAATAAAGTTAATTTTATTACATATCGGTATTGATTGTTGCAGGTATTTTGGATATAATTAACATATTCTCATATTTATTTTTGGAGGGATAGAATTGAAAGAGGTGGAACTGTTTGCCGATGGTGCTTGCAGCGGTAATCCGGGTCCCGGAGGCTGGGGAACAATTCTCAGATATAAGGGACACGAAAAGGAACTGTCCGGCGGTGAGGCAAAAACTACCAATAATCGAATGGAGCTTATTGCTGTCATAGAGGGGCTGAAAGCACTGAAGGAGCCTTGTGAGGTTATTATTACAAGCGATTCACAATATGTCTGTAACGGCATAACAAAGGGCTGGGCTGAGAAGTGGCAAAAAAACAATTGGATAAAATCCGATAAGACCAAGGCAAAAAATCCCGAATTATGGGATGAACTGCTTAGTCTTTTGAAAAAGCACAAGGCACGGGTAGTATGGGTTAAAGGTCACAACGGGCATCCCGAAAATGAACGTTGTGACAAACTCGCTACGGCGGAATCGGAAAAATATAAAAAATCTATTTGATTTTTTGTTAATATCTGACAAATTTTTAAAAAACCAAAAATATATCATACTAATTTACTATGAATTAACGAAAAACTATTGATTTATTAAAATATTTGCTGTATTATGTATGTGTCGGGAAAATCAAGCAAGAATAATATTACATTTCTTATTACTTAGTATTCCCCTGATAATAAACAGAATCGAGGTCGATTTTTTTGATAAAGAGAGTATATGCGGATAATGCCGCCACAACTAAGCTCAGCGAAAGGGCATTTGAAGCAATGAAGCCGTATCTGACGGAAATCTACGGTAATCCCTCAAGCCTTTATACCGAGGGTGTTGAGGCAAGAAGGGCTGTTGACAAGGCAAGAGAGGACATTGCAAAATGTCTTAATGCTCAGCCGAATGAGATATTCTTCCTCTCGGGCGGAAGTGAGGCTGACAACTGGGCAATAAAGGGTGCTGCCGAGCTTGGTGAAAAAAAGGGAAAAAAGCACATAATATCAAGTAAATTCGAGCACCATGCTGTTCTTCACACGCTTGAGTATCTTGAAAAGCATGGTTTTGAGGTTACTCTTCTTGATGTTCACGAGGACGGTCTGGTTCGTCCCGAGGAGCTTGAGGCTGCTATAAGAGAGGATACCGCACTTATTACCATTATGTACGCAAATAATGAAATCGGTACTATTCAGCCGATAAAGGAGCTTGCAGCTATTGCTAAAAATCATGGTATAATTTTCCATACAGATGCGGTTCAAGCTGTCGGTACTATTCCGGTTGATGTAAAGGAACTCGGAGTTGATATGCTTTCTCTTTCTTCACATAAATTCCATGGCCCCAAGGGTGTAGGCGCTCTTTATGTACGCAAGGGCATTAGACTGCCTAACCTTGTACACGGCGGTGCCCAGGAAAGAGGATTGAGAGCAGGAACGGAAAACCTTGCAGGAGTTGTAGGAATGGCAGAGGCTCTCAAGGAATCCGTTGAGGTAATGGACGAGAGAAACAAACGTCTTGTAAAAATGCGTGACAGACTTATTGATAATCTGTTAAAAATTGACCGTTCAAGGGTAAACGGCGACAGAGTACACAGACTTCCCGGTAATGTCAATATGTGCTTCCAAGGTATAGAGGGAGAATCGCTTTTGCTCAGTCTTGACCTTAAGGGCGTTGCGGCTTCGTCGGGTTCCGCCTGTACTTCAGGTTCACTTGACCCGAGTCATGTACTTCTTTCCATAGGTCTGCCGCATGAAATTGCCCACGGCTCAATAAGGATGACTTTCAGTACAGAAAATACCGAGGAGGATATTGACTATATTCTTGCAGAACTCCCACCCATTGTTGAAAGGCTTAGGTCTATGTCGCCTTTGTGGGAAAAGATTATCAAGAACGACAAATAATTAATATTATTATAGAAAGGTGATTATCATGGCATACAGTGAAAAGGTTATGGATCATTTCGCAAATCCGAGAAATGTCGGTGAAATGGAGGATGCTGACGGTATCGGCGAGGTAGGCAATCCCAAGTGCGGAGATATTATGAAAATGTACATCAAGGTTGATAATGA
>CANRAN010000168.1 GCA_947628595.1 uncultured Clostridia bacterium
TTTTATTTTACCATTTTTTCTCAAAAGAGCCTATTCTCAACAGAATTAGTGCGAATTATTTTTACCTTTCAAAGCTGATTTTTTCTAGCATTTCATTATTCACTTTTCAAGGTGTATATTTTTTTCGGGAATTTTTAAATGCTGTTTTGCATTTTTTCAAGAAATGTGTTATACTCTACTTGTCTAGGGTGAGCAATCACTTTTTCTTGAAATTTCCCTGTTTTCAAATTGAAAATGGGGATTTTTCTTTTTAGTCCTCCAATTTCAACTTTATACCAGATTTACCAACTTCAACTTTAAATTCTTGATTTGCAAATTGCTGCATAAATGTTTCAAGTACAACATTCATTTTTAAGTTATAGTCTTCACAAATTTTTTTGAAATTGTCTGATATATTTGTGTCAATGGAGGTTGCAAAAGCTTTTCTCATGTTGTCTACCTCCCTTTGATGTTCTAATCTTATCACATATTTTTCTATTTGTCAAATATATTTTTAAATTTTTTGATAAGATTTTTGGAATTAAAAAGGTGTAATGCCTTAATAATTCAATAAGACTTTACACCTTTAAAGTTTGATATTTATTTTAGTTACATCTCGTACTCTTCGGACGGAATACCTAAAGAAGATAATTTATTTTTATATACTTTCAATTGATATTCTAGCTCCGGATTATTACCTGTATCAGCCTTTTTTATACGTTGTAAATTAACATAATAATCAATAGTAACTTGTTTTAATTCGTCTAATGTCATATCTTCAACCATCCTTTCACCGCCTTTTATATTATCCTTTTATATTATATAAGATATTTATATTATAAACGGTTTTAGTAAAGGTGTAAAGCCTTATTGAATTATCAAAGTACAATTTTTATGTCTTTTCCTTGTTGCTGATATTAATATAGCATAGCTATAGCCATATTGCAGGCTCGGTAGTTTGACAGCTTAACTACATATCAATTATCCCAAAAGCTCATAAAAGCTTTATTTTTTTGTCAAAATGCAAATTTACGCTTGCACGTCCCACTCCATTCCATTATAATATATACAGGGAGGCTGATTTTATGAGATTAGGATGGACAACAGGCAGGTATTCTATTACATACAGGGCTGTAAAGACAGTCAGGATTAATGGGAAAAACAAAACACAGATTGTTAAATCGTTCGGTTCTGAAAAATACATATGCGAAACATATGGCGTCACTGATGCCAAAGCCTGGGCCAGGGAACAGGTCCGCCTCATAAACAGGGCGGAACGGGAGGATTCTGCAAAATTTAACATCGGGCTGTGCGCCGGAACCGATCTTGTGATGAATGAACAGCGGCGTTTTAACGGGGGCTATCTTTTCCTGCAGGATATTTATTACGGGCTTGGATTGGATAAAATCTGCCGGGCAATTTCCGGCAGGCATCCTTTTGGGTATGACCTCAATAACATACTCTCACGCCTTATTTATACAAGAATTCTTTTCCCATCTTCAAAAAAAAGCAGTTTTGAGGAATCCAAACGCTTTTTGGAACAGCCCTCTTTCCAGCTGCACGACATTTACCGTGCCCTGTCCGTTATCGCCGAAGAATCGGATTACATACAGGGCCGCCTCTTTAAGAACAGCGCCGCCATCCAAAAGCGCAATACACAGGTGATATACTACGACTGCACAAACTTCTATTTTGAAATTGATGCTGCCGAAGACGACAAGCAGTTTGGCAGAAGCAAGGAAAACCGCCCGCTTCCAATCGTCGGAATGGGGCTGTTCATGGATATGGACGGCATCCCCATATCCTTCTCCATTTTCCCCGGCAACAGGAACGAACAGATGACACTGATCCCGCTGGAAGAGAAAATGCTGTCCGGGTTTGACATGTCAAAGTTTATCGTCTGCACCGATGCGGGGCTTTCATCCGCAACAAACAGGGCGTTCAATTCCTATGACGGATGTGACGGAACCCGGGGATACATAACGGCACAGCCGGTTAAAACCTTAAAGAAATTCCTGCAGGACTGGTGCCTGGCAGATGACGGGTGGTTCCTGGACGGTGATGAATCCGGGAAAAAATATAAAATATCTGAACTTGATGATAAAGAGGACAGGGATAAAATTTTCTACAAAACAAGATGGATCAAGGAGGAAGGCATAATCCATACGGATAACGGCGGCAGAAAAGAAACCATTGAACAGAAGCTTATCGTCTCGTATTCCATAAAATACCGCAGCTTCCAGCGCCGCGTACGGGAAGGACAGATAGAACGGGCTGAGAAGCTTGTGGAGGACGGATATACTTCTGCCGGAAAGAAAAAACAGAACGATCCAAAAAGATTTATTAAAACCGACTATGCCACAAAAGACGGCGAAGCCGCCGAAATATCTGCCAGCTGCATCGACCGGTCTGTCATTGAGACTGAGGAAAAGTATGACGGTTTTTATGCCGTATGCACAAGCCTTGACGAGAGTATCCCAAACATAGTGAAGGCAAACAGACGCCGATGGGAGATAGAGGAATGCTTTAGGATAATGAAGACCGATTTTGAAGCGCGTCCGGTATACCTGAAGCGGCAGGACCGGATCACTGCCCACTTCATTACCTGTTTCATCGCGCTCATTGTGTACCGGTATCTGGAAAAGAAACTTGAAAACAAATACACCATAGACCAGATACTGCCGGCTTTGCAGGAAATGGACTTCATAAAGTATGAAGGCAAAGGATACCAGCCTGTTTATACAAGAACGGAACTGACTGATGCTTTACATGAGGCATTTGGATTCTGTACGTCAAAACAGATAGTGCCCATTGCGAAAATGAGAAATATTTTCTCACAGACAAAAAAAGGATGGTGTAACGTGCATCCGTAAAATGGGAAGAAGTCCCAAAAAGCCTCTAAAGAAGCAGACTCTGGGCCTTTTTTCTTTTAAACACTGTCAAAGACGGGATT
>CANRAN010000169.1 GCA_947628595.1 uncultured Clostridia bacterium
TGCGAAGTCCGGAGCTTGCCATACAAGGGAGTGCAATAGGCACAGCACAGGCAAAAAGTCTTTCCACCTTTTCACTTTTTCGGTTCAAACGTTTTTTGTCGAACGCATACAGGATAAAGGAGTATATAAACGACAGAATTTCCGCAGACGTTGTGCCGAGGGACACAGCACAACAGGCATATTCCATTGTCTTGGGTGAAAAGTAGGTAAAGATACCGACACAGACGGCAATCTCCACTGTCTGTTCGAGGAGTTGTTCTCCTGCTGTGCGGAGCATTTTTCTTTTTGCGGAAAAATATCCCCTCAGCACTGCCGAAAAAGCCATGAACGGTAAACTCGGAGCAAGTACCCTGAGGGATAGTACTGTTCTTTCGTCATGCAGAAAGTCCGCACCGATTTTATCTGCCGAGAGGAAAAGGGCAAGACCCAAAGCGGAGCTGATTATAAGCGAAAAGATAAGACATTTTTCCGTAACATAACCTGCCTTTTCGGGGTGTCCTTCGGCGAGGTAATCACCTGCAAGTCTTGTCACTGTTATAGTAAGACCGGAGGTACATATCATAGCAAAGAAAGAATAAGCCGTGAGTATGAGCTGATATATACCTATGCCCTCTGAGCCTATGCAATCTGCAAGATAAACACGGAATATCATACCGAGAGTTCTTATAATCAGTGCCGACCCTGCCATGATAGCACCATTTTTGAGAAACAAACGCTTTTGCACAATATCACCTTAATTCGTAATAGCCTTTTTCGGGTTAATTTATTTGTATTAACATTTAGTTATAAATCTTTCATTTAGCGGCGTGCCGACACTGTCACACATAATTACTTTTATTCAAAGCATAAGCTTTATGGCTCGACCGTGAACCTATTTAAACAACAGCTAATAAGCATTTCATTTCAGATTGCGGAAAGTTTCGCAAGAAACTTTCACGATACTGTCTTTCGCACTCCGACAGGCAAACTTATTATCGCGGACGCAGACTCACCGCCACAATAGTCAGAGCGAACGCAAGTGAGCGAACCGCGAATTGGAGGGCAACTTGCCGCTTGACTAAGTATGATGTTTATTATAAAATTAAGATACTATCGTTTGGGAAAGTAGGGATGAAATGTTTAAACTCAGAAGATTTTTAAAGGATTATATACTTCAGCTTATAATTGGACCGCTGTGTAAGCTTACCGAGGCAATACTGGAGCTTATGATACCGCTTATAACAGCTGATATAATAGATACAGGTGTTAAGAACGGCGATATAAACTACGTCCTTTCAAGGGGTGGGCTTATGGTTCTTATGGGGGCTTTAGGTCTTGGCTTTGCACTCGTGTGTCAGAAGCTTGCCTCTATCGCCTCACAGGGCTTCGGTACAAAGCTCAGAAACGGTATGTTCAGGCACATAAACAGCCTCTCCCATGCGGAACTTGATAAAATTGGTACACCGTCACTTATAACACGAATGACTAACGATGTAAATCAAATGCAGTTAGCAGTCGCAATGCTGATACGACTTGTCATAAGAGCGCCGTTTCTTGTTATAGGTGCGCTCGTTATGGCAATGATGATAGACCTTAAGTTGTCACTCATTTTTTTCGCTTCCTCGGCACTTATAGCTATTGTACTCTACATCGTAATGAATAAATCAGTTCCGTATTTCAAGGCAATGCAGAAAAAGCTTGACAGGGTTTCCCTTATTTCAAGGGAAAATCTTTCAGGAAACAGAGTTGTCCGTGCATTTGATAAGCAGGAATATGAGGAGGAAAGATTTAACAAAAGCAATGGTGAGCTTGCAGATATATCTGTACAGGCAGGAAAAATTTCCGCACTCCTTAATCCTCTCACCTATATAATCGCACAGGGAGCAATTATATTGATAGTATGGTTCGGCTCTGTCAGCGTTAATATCGGAGAACTGCAAACAGGGCAGATAATAGCTCTTGTAAACTATATGACACAGATATTGCTCGCTATGATAGTATTATCAAATCTTGTTGTTATTTTCACAAGGGCTGCTGCCTCGGCTTCAAGAATAAATGAAGTTTTCGATACAAAGCCGACGATAACAGAAAAAAATACCGAGGATATCAGCATTAATAAAAATTCTCCGGCGGTGGAATTTAAAAATGTTTCCTTCGGTTATCTTGAAAGCGGCTATGCACTGAAAAATATCAGTTTCAGCATAAAAAAGGGGATGACAGTGGGAATAATCGGCGGTACAGGCTCGGGAAAATCTACGCTTGTAAATCTCATACCAAGATTTTATGATGCAAATGAGGGTAGTGTGTGTGTTTTCGGAAATGATGTAAAGGAATATCCCTTCCGACAACTTCGTGACAAAATGGGTGTAGTTCCGCAAAAGGCAGAGCTGTTTTCGGGAACAATAAAGGAAAATATGCTGTGGGCAGATAAAAATGCAACTGATGAGGAGATAGAAAGTGCGTTAAAAACAGCACAGGCATATGAATTTGTAAGTAAATTTCCCGAAAATACGGATAAGCTGCTTTCCGCCGGAGGAGGTAATCTTTCTGGAGGACAGCGGCAAAGACTTACCATTGCAAGGGCACTTGTCGGTAAGCCGGAAATACTTATACTTGACGACAGCTCAAGCGCTCTTGACTTCGCAACAGATGCGGCACTTCGCAGAGAGCTTGGCAAGCTCGAAAGTGATGTTACGATATTTACGGTTTCCCAGAGAGTGGGCAGTGTGCGATATTGCGATACAATACTTGTGCTTGATAACGGTATGCTTGTGGGGCAGGGAAGTCATGAAGAGCTTGTGAGGGACTGTGAGGTCTACCGTGAAATATGTATGTCGCAACTTGAAAAAGAGGAGGTTGGTATCTGATGTCACAGAAAACGACAGGGAAAAACGATACAAAACGCACTGTTTCAAGGATACTTGGCTA
>CANRAN010000170.1 GCA_947628595.1 uncultured Clostridia bacterium
AGAGCATTAACTTGCTTTGCTCTTATATTTGCCGCCCTTACGGCGTCTGTGGCAGGAACTTATGCTAAATATATATCAGACCCGGTAGAAATCCCCCCTTTTTCTATTCAAGCTGCTGCGTTTGTTTACAGTGCAGAAAAATACCCCAATATTCAGGATATTAAGGATAACAAAAGTTCATACGGCTTGCAAGAAAAAGATGAGGTACTCACCGCCTTTACAGTAAGCAATGCAAAAGACGGAAAGATATCAGAAGTTTCAATGGATATAGATGTAGAATTACAGTTAATGGGCTATACTACTATTCGTTTTGACGATAATTATACCGTAGTAGAGGAAGATAAAGCTAAAACGGATGCTCTTAAGGGTTTGAAAATCAAATTGATGTGCAACGCTGATGGTTCATATAAAGAAGTGGAAAATAATTATCATCCAATTTCTCCTGCATCTTTTACTGCTGAACAGAGCGAAGATTTAGGTGGTAATTGGCATATAGAAATGGGTAATAATATCAGAGAAGAAAAAACTGTCACCTGCGTTCTTGCTGTAGATACATCTGCTTTTACTTATTCAGGAAAAGAGCAATTCACATTTGGAAAGCCAAAAGGTATGCCCGATACATACCAAAACCTCAGTGTGACTGTTAATCAAGCCAACTAAGAAGGAGGTACTAAAATGAAAAAAATATCAAAGGTACAAAAAGTTCTGTACATTGGTCTTTCGTTGCTTATATTTGTTACTCTCCTGTGGCTTCCCCTCAATTTTACTACAGCAAAATACAGTCAACTTGCGTATCAAGATGATGTGAGTATTGTGATTTCCGGAAATCCTCCGGCTGGTGATGTTAATAGTCAAGAACCACCCAGCATTGAAGAAGTAAAGCCTAACACGGTATATCAGGTTAAAAGCGGAGATACCTTGTCGAAAATTGCAGAAAAATTCAATATCACCATAGAGGCATTGGCCGCATATAATAATATTGAAAATACAGACAATATACAGGTCGGAGCAATACTCCGTATTCCGCCGAAAGACTATGTTCCCCCCGTTTCTTCAAAACCGTCGGAGCAAACGGACAACACCGAAAAAACGGAAAATTCCTCCGCAGAAGCTGAACCGTCAGCAGCTTTGACAGGATCGGACTCATCAAAAGAAGTACGATCCGAGAACGAAACAATAGTAGAAAATTCGGACGGAACATCAGAAACAGATACCGCCTTGACCTCTGAAACAAAGGAAACCTCCGAAGAAATATCAACGGCTGTGTCTGCTGATGAAGAACATAATCCCTTATCCGACAGCAATTCGGATTTTCAAAGCGAGATATCCCGAACACCGGATAATGAAACGGAGTGACATATAACAAATTGGATAATCTGCTGTTTTTTGTATTAGGATTTATACTTGGAGGTTTTTTCCTTATAATAGTTTTGAGTATTTTTCAAAGCCGGAGAATCTCTCAATATGAACAGATCATAGACAGACTTCAAAGCCGGAACAAACGGCTGACAGATGAAGTATCAAAAAGATCAGACCTTCATAGTACAGATACAGAAAATTGTATATTCTGCGGAAAGGAAATACCTAAGGGCAAAATAATATGCAGTTCATGTCTTAAAGATAATTTATAATAATTGGATTTTCTCTAATTTTTTGGTTCCTTGTTTTTCAGCTCCCACTTTTGGTATAAAGTGGGAGCTGTTTTTTACAACCGCAAATAAAATATATTGGTACACAGATATCAAAATCAACTTAGCAGCGATACACCCCACTATAACACTCCACAATATCAATTCTGCACTTTGCCTGATTATTAAAATATCTACAAATTCCATATTCTTTTTTCCTCTTTGCAGAAGGAAAGCCCTCGCATAACTGCGAGGGCTTTAATCCGATCAGAATGTTTTTATGAATGGGAACGGATTATTGTTATCATCATTATTATCGCTTTTTGTTTCGGACGTACTACCGCTCTTATTTAGCTGAATACCTGAATTATCTGTATCTGCGACAGACCCGTTTTGCGTTCCGCCGTAAATATCACCGGAACCGCCCGTGCCGCCATAGGTGCTATTGCTGTTACCGTAGCTGCCCGTGCCGCCATAGGTGCTATTGCTGTTACCATAGCTACCTGTGCCGCCATACGGTTGACTTGGATCATTATAACCGCCTGTTCCTCCATACGGTTGATTCGGAGCATTATAACCGCCTGTTCCTCCATACGGCTGATTCGGATCATTATAACCGCCTGTTCCGCCATACGGTTGGTTGGGATCATTATAACCGCCTGTTCCTCCATACGGTTGATTCGGATCATTATAACCGCCTGTTCCTCCATACGGTTGATTCGGATCATTATAACCGCCCGTTCCGCCATACGGCTGATTCGGAGCATTATAACCGTTATTCATACCGGTATAAGGTCTGTTTATGTCGTTATAATAGCTGTTTGAACCGCCCGAAGAA
This sequence comes from uncultured Clostridia bacterium, assembly GCA_947628595.1. GTDB lineage: Bacteria > Bacillota > Clostridia > Oscillospirales > Acutalibacteraceae > UBA1213. The sequence continues at coordinate 2,467 of CANRAN010000170.1, forward strand.
CTGTTATTCTTTCTTCCGAAAGGTATAAACAGTATGATTCCTATAAGCAGACATCCTCCGCTTATACCAAGCAATATGTATGGGAGACTTTTATTATAATTACCGATTTTATACGGCATAAGATACTGACGTGCGGTCATATCATCAAAAAAGCCCGTATCCTTGAGCATATCAATGGCAACGTCTTTTTCATCATCGGCAAGCGGCGATACCTGACCTGTCAAGGAAATACTTCCGGTTTTTCCCTGCTCTAACTGAAGAAGTAAATTTTTCTGATCTTTATCCTCTGTCTTGAACGTAAGAATTTTTCCGGAATTCGTCCATACGAAATAATACTTCTCATTATCCCTGTAACCAAACTGACCGATGTAGTTTTCCTCTGTGATATCAAATTCAACCAATGTTCCCGATTTAATCTCGGACTC
>CANRAN010000171.1 GCA_947628595.1 uncultured Clostridia bacterium
CCGACAAGATAAATATCACTACTGTAAGCGGAAATGTGGGGGGATATCTTTTAGGTGATAAGGAAATACACGCAGATACTATAAGCGGAGAGATCAGTGTTCCGGGGCCGGTTAAGGGTAAGGATTTATGCGAAATAAATACAACAAGCGGAAATATTCAATTGGAACAGAAAAAGGACTGAACGTTTTTTTGATTGTGTTTGCCGTATAGTAAAAATTATTTGTAAGTAATACAAAGTAAAGGTGGGTTGTTTATGAATATAACAGATAAGCATATAGACGGCGGAAAACCGTTTGATTGGGGTATGGGATCCCTCGTTTTTTGCAAATAGTTTAGGCTATTCAGAAAATGGTCTATTGTATGTTTTTCTGATGATCTTATGTACTTTTTATACAACTTAAAAACTATTGTAATTTAAGGAAATTTGCGTTATAATTGGTATTGTAAAATAGTGCATGGGCATATATTTATAAAGCTTAAAAATTCGGAGGAAATAAAAATGCAGAAAAAAGGCGAACTGGTATCGTTCAGACCTGATATTAAGGTTTTTGATTGTACGTTGAGAGATGGGGGGCTTGTAAATAATTTTGCATTCACCGATGAGTTTGTCCGTGATCTTTACAGGACGAATATTCAATCGGGAATAGATTATATGGAATTTGGCTACAAGGCTGACAAGGATATGTTTGACGAAAGCAAATTCGGCAAATGGAAATTCTGTAATGATGATGATATACGCAAGGTTGTAGGCGATAATGATACGGGTCTGAAGATATCCGCTATGGCTGATGTCGGAAGGACTAATTTCAAAAGGGATATCGGAAACAAGGCGGACAGTCCTATTGATTTGATACGTGTAGCTACCTATATCAATACAATTCCTGCCGCTATTGAAATGGTGGAATACTGCAAAAACAAGGGATATGAAACAACTATCAACATAATGGCTATATCGAAAGCAAACGACAGTGATCTTGATGATGGACTTGAGATAATCGGAAAGAGCTGTGTGGATACGGTTTATATTGTTGACAGTTATGGTTCGCTTTACCCTGAGCAGATGCGTAGGCTTGCCGAAAAATACCTTGCAATGGGCGACAAGTATAACAAGAAAATAGGTGTTCATGCACATAACAATCAACAGCTTGCCTTTGCAAATACGATTGAAGCACTCACTATGGGGGTAAGCTATCTTGATTCAACAATAAGCAGTCTGGGACGAGGAGCCGGAAACTGTCCTACTGAGCTTCTTCTTGGTTTTCTGAAAAATCCAAAGTATAATATTACACCTGTGCTTGAATTTATTGAGAAGCACATACTTAAGCTCAAAGCAGATGGAGTTGTATGGGGCTATGATGTACCGTATCTGCTCACAGGCAGGCTTAATCAGCACCCGAGGGATGCAATCCAATTTACCGCAGATGAGAGAACCGATTATGCTGATTTCTTCCGCTATCTGTATGATAAGGATGTGCTTTAGTTAGCAGCGGTTTGCCCTCGCAGTCAATTCTCGTTTTCGTTCACTGCGTTCGCTTTGAACTTAGCCACGGTTAGTCCGTTTCCGCAAAAGGCAGTTTTCCTGTCGGAATGAACAGATACAGTATCGTGTGGTGTTCTGCGAACACTGCCGCAATAAGTAAAATGGGGGGAGAGTTATAGTATGACCCTTGATAAACTTCTTTCAAGGATTGATTATACCGTTGTTTCCGGTAAGACAGATGTGGAAATATCGGATGTTATATATGATTCCAGAAAGGTAATTAAGGACTGCGTGTTTGTATGCCTTATCGGCTCAGCTTTCGACGGACATGATTTTGCACAGAATGCATCGGATATGGGTGCGGCGGCTGTTGTCGTCAGCGAGGATATTGATGTCAGAGGTGCGACTGTTATTAAAGTTGAGGACACAAGAAAGGCACTTGCTGTTATATCCGCCGGGTATTTCGGCAACCCTGCCGAGGAGCTTACAACCATAGGAATCACAGGTACTAAGGGAAAAACAACAACCGCTTCAATGGTACATTCTATCCTTGAAAAGGGCGGTATAAAAACCGGTATAATCGGTACACTCGGCATAATAATAGGCGATAAGCATATAAAGACCAATAATACAACCCCCGAATCCTATGAAATTCAAAAAGCAATGCGGCAAATGATCGACGAGGGTTGTAAGTGCTGCGTTATGGAGGCCTCATCCCTTGGAATAAAGTGGCACAGAACAGACGGATTTGTTTTCGATTACGGAATATTCACGAATTTCTCCCACGACCATATAGGCGGGGTGGAACACCCGACAATGGAGGACTATCTGCATTGTAAGTCACTATTATTCAGACAGTGCAGAGTCGGCATTATGAATACAGATGATCCGACATATAAGAGAATGCTTGAGGATCATACCTGTACAGTGGAAACATACGGATGTAATGAGAGTGCGGAACTCAGAGCATCAAATACAAGTCTTATATCCCGTGCCGGTTATCTTGGGGTACATTTTAAACTCAGCGGCGGTCTTTCTATGGATATAGACGTTGCAATACCCGGTATGTTTACTGTGCATAATGCACTTGCCGCAATAGCAGTATGCAGACATTTTGATATAACCGAAAAGAATATATATGACGGTCTTAACGAGGTTAAGGTGAAGGGAAGAGTTGAAAGCGTTAGGGTGCCGGGGAACTATACATTACTTATAGATTATGCTCATAATGCCGTAAGTATGGAAAATATTCTTACTACATTGAGAGAATATAAACCGAACAGACTCATAACCCTTTTTGGCGCAGGAGGAAACAGACCGAGGGACAGACGCTTTGAAATGGGTGAAATATCGGGAAAGCTGTCTGATCTGTCTGTTGTGACAGAGGATAATTCCCGTATGGAGGCTGT
>CANRAN010000172.1 GCA_947628595.1 uncultured Clostridia bacterium
TGACCGTCAGAGGAGGGCATTTCAAGCATATCCGATGTTCCTGCACCGATAAGTGTACCTCCCGTAACGGTACAGCCTCCATCATGGTCAAGTATTCCATTTCCGCTTTGTGTTGTTCCGTTGATTATGACAGTACCGCCTGAAATATCGAGGTTGCCGTTGCTGTCAAGACCATCGCCCTGGGCATTGACAAATATTGTACCGCCGCTTATTTTTAATGCCCCCGTTGAGGTATCGGAGGTATCATTGGTTTGTTCAAAGTCTCGGGGAATTTCCCTACCAAAGCCATGACCACCGTCCATTCCGCCAAGACCGCTGAAATCGTTGCCTCCCGAACAGTTTATTCCGTCATCATCAGATGTAAGCTCGATCGTGCCTCCTGAGATATTTATATTATCCGCTTCAAGTCCTTCATGTGACTGCTCAACGGTTATATTTCCTCCGCTTATATTGAGTGTATTGTCCGCATGGAATGCATCATCTCCGCTTTTAATTGTAAGAGTACCGTTTGTTACAGTGATATCGCCGTTGCTGTGTACAGAATCGTTATATGCGTCTACGGTAATTTGTCCTCCGTTTATATTCACCGCTGTTCCTGCTTTGAGTGCTTTCATACTTTCGGTTGAGTTTGCCGCTGACGTATTTCCGTTTGAAACACCGTTTCCTGTTGTGACCGTGATATCACCGCTTTTTACGGTGAGTGTCCTTTCAGCTTGTATGCCGTCATTTGCAGATTTAATGCTGATAGTTGCATTTTCTATGTTGACGTTTCCCATAGTCTCATCATCGGTTTTGTCGTAATTGGAACGCATACCGTCGCCGTTGCGGGTTTCTACGGTTATATTCCCTCCGCTTACGTTGAGATTATCCCTTCCTGATATTCCGTGATGTTCCGAGGTTACATTAATCGTTCCGCTATTTATATTGAGAGTATCTTTTGCAGTTATTCCGTTATTTCTCTCAGCTGTAACATTAAGGGTACCGCCGCCGAAAAATGTAAGATTGTCCTGTATATAAAGTGCCGCATTAGGTACATCACTGTCCTCGCTGTCACTGTCTGAGCCTGTATATACTCCATCGTCCGATATGCTGTTGATTGTTCCGTCCTTGAGTGAAATAACTGTTTCGGAACACTTAGGTGAATATAAAGCAGGTCCGTCCGAAAAATGTATATCGGCATTATTAAGTATGATATTGACAGTGTCATTTTCTCCCGCGTCAATAATAACCTGACCGTTTTTCAGTTCACCGCTTATAACATATGTACCCTTATCATTTATTGTAACGATATTGCTATCCGCTGTTGCACCCTTTCCGCTGACGGATGCCGAATTGCCGTTAAGGGTTATTTTTGTTGCCTGACTCTCATCAAAGTCCGGTTCAACTGTCTCACTGTCCGCTTCGGACGAATTTTTTACCTTTGAGGATTGTTCGTTGCTATTATTTTTTTCATCATTACCGCAACCGGAAAGAAACATTGTACCTGCAAGAGATGTACATAACAATGCGACCATAAAGCTGTTGAATTTTCTGTTTTTCATATGGGTATCTCCTGTTCATAATTTTCATTGATGATATTATAGGTGTGGGATAAAAATACAGTATGTTTTAGATGTAAAACAAATGTAAACGGAGTCTTAATTTTTTTAAAGGCTCTTTTTGATATTTTTTAAGATTTACCTGTATTTGCTTGATTTTGTTAAAAAGTATGTGCTATACTATATCCATAATTGAGTTTGGCTTTGATTAAATTTTAACATATAAAGATGTTTTATGCAATTATAGAGAGAAATAAAAATTAATAAGAGGTGCAGATATGGAATTCCAATTAAAAAAATGGGAGCTTATCTATCTTGATGATTTCATGAAGGCAACAGATGATCCCGAGCTTGCAGGAAATATATGTGAAAATCTGCCGTATCCTATGGATGCAGCATTTGCTGTTGAGTATATCAGGGAAAGACTACTTAACAGTGAAGAAAAGCAGATTTGCAGGGCGGTTATTGTAGACGGTCATGCCGTGGGAGGTGCGGATGTAATTCTTGGAAGCGGAGATTTTGAGAAATCGGCGGAACTTTCGGTATGGCTTTCCAAAAAGTACAGGGGTCGGAGTATAGGCTCGGATGTTATTAAACGGATTTGTAAAGAGGCATTTGAAAAATTTGATATTGTCAGAATAAGTGCGCATACGTTTTCGACACATAAGGTTATGGAGTCTGCCTTGGAGTCTGCCGGCTTCAGACATGAGGGGACAATGCGAAAGGCTGTATTTAAAAACGGAAAAATATATGATTATGAGGTTTATTCTATGCTGAGGGAAGAAATTTGAAAACCAAAGAAATGCGTGTAAGCTGATGTATACGGCTTACACGTTTTTTGTAATCAATTATATTTTTATGCTTTGTATTTGATTTTAACCTAAATAGGCAAGAAGTCCCCCGCCTCTAAGCGAAGCGTAGGCGGCGGGAGTATGTCACGAAAGCCTTTCCCTGTTCAATAAAAATTTCCCTTTGCTCGTTTGTCATTGAGCGGAAAATCCGCAGCAATTTGATCTCGCTACGTTCTTTCATGCGAATTTGAGTTAGTGATGAGTGGTATTCCTTTTAGGAAACCCGGGAATTATGATAATAATTTAACTATTTAGTTAAGTTGAAATTTTACCGAAAGAGGTCAAGCAGCACCCATGCCGAAAAAGCAGGGGTGCTGTTTGTTATGCTGTTCTTTTGTTATGCAGACGCAAACGGTCTGAAATCATAGCGATAAATTCACTGTTTGTCGGCTTACCTCTGCCGTTGTGGATAGTATAGCCGAAATAGGAATTGAGAACATCGACA
>CANRAN010000173.1 GCA_947628595.1 uncultured Clostridia bacterium
TTGTTCTACAATAACCCTTTCATCGGTTATCGGATTATAACCATCCTTTGAAATGTTCTTATAATATATTCCCATGCTACGCTTCTGCCATGCCGGAAAGTCATTTTTCTGAAAACCTTACAAAAAGCAGCTTTAATATTTGTTACAAATAACGTACAACATAATATTGAAAATATTTACAGGGTGTGTTAAAATTACTACAATAGATATTTGTTGTATTTGTGCAATAAATAATAGGTGATGATGAAAGCTTTTGTGTACAATGATGTAAACGTGCATTGCCGACATTATCATATTTATCGTAATATAAAAATATGTTGTTCCACATATGGGGAGGACTGTTTATGAAGTTCATTTTATTAACATTTAAAAACATAAAAAAATTTATAATTAGACATACCGCATTGTTCATTATGCTTATACTGGTGCAGATTATCTGTTGTGTTGCTGCTTTTATAAGCTGCGGCATGGCTAATAATTTATACTTTGTTGAAGAAAAAGTTGAAGAACCATCAGAATTTACATTTTCATTTGAAACAGATGAAGAAGTTGAAGGTATGGGAGTGGTTAAAAAATATTCGGATTCGGGAGAACTTATCGATACATATTATGTGCCGCAAGGTGCTTCGCTTGATGACGAAAATTCCAAAACTTATACGATGGAGCACAAGTACGCGGTTTCAATGGGTGAAGCCCGTCCTAAGCTCAATGAATTTGTTGAATATATGAAACAATATAACATTACCGATGTGGAGTTACTTTTATACCACAACAAAATTACAGATTTAAGGACAGCTCCTCCGCAGTTTATATCTTATATACCGTTTGATGGGGCAAACGTCAGTATGGATGACATATATTTTAAAACAGATGAAAAAATAATATTAGCTCCTGTTTATGACAAAAACGGCGATGTGGACAAAGGTTGTTTTTATAAGTTGGGCGAAAAATATAATATCAACGGATATGAATATAAATGTGTTGCTCCGAGTAATGGTTTTTATATTATTCCTTATAATGCTTTGGATGATAATTTTGTTGTTGCGTGTGCGAATATTTATGTTAGTGAACATTTTACCAAGCAGCAAATAGACGATGCAGTTGACAAATTTAATTCGCTGTTTGGAACAAATATTCAGGATACATCGACTCCTGATCCGTATGATCCGCTCGAAATGCAATTTAATAAAATGATTTATGTGATAGCAATAGTAATAATGATTGTTATAATACTGGCAATTGCGAAATTCTATAATTATATACTTTCAGAAAGGTTGGGAACGCTTGCAATTTTGCGTCTTTGCGGCTGTAACAGGGTTAAGACACATATTATTTATATGCTTGAAATCATAATAACCATGATTATAACATCGGCCGCAGGAGCATTGATATTCAAATATCTGGTATTTGACTATATTGCATATTACTACCCGTCATTTATCGAATTCTATAAACCCCATATTTTTATTATTGTTTTAGCAGCTTATACACTGCTTGCTTTGATAATTATGTTCTTTACAATAATTCCAAGTACCAAAGCAAGCATTGTTGAAATGAAGAAAAAGGCTTAGGGGGTGGCTGTTGATGAAATATTTAAAATTCGGTTTTTATTCCGCAGTAAAAAAGCCTTTGTTCAACATACTGATTATAATTGAGGTCGCGGCAATACTTGTTTTGGGAAATATGGTAATATCTGTATTCAACAGCAGAGCTGTATTATACGAGCCGTATGAGGATATTCTGTCACAGGACGGATATGTATTTCAATCAAGACTCAGCAGATCATATGATCCCGAAATGAAATTTGAAAAATTGTGTAATTCGCTTGAGGGTGATGTGACCGTAATAAAAACGTATCAGCATTTTCTTCAACTTGATAAAAATGATATAATGTCAGGCGTAAATGTTTATTCTGTTGATGAGAATATATATTCAAAATATAATCTTCCACTCCTTTGCGGAAGATGGGCTTCGACAAAAAAGAATTCCAATGGCGAGATTGAGGCGGTCATTACCGGGGGAAAAACAGTAGAAGAATCAAAATATCCCTTAGACACAGTGTTTGATACGGAAATAGGAAAAATCCGTGTCGTGGGAATTGTTGCTGTGAATACATATGCCCCTTTGGTGAGCGAGGGGACAGACAGCCGGACACTTAATATCCTGAATTTTTATCAAGTTGTCGATGAAACAGATCAAACCGGTCTTTTTGTTTCCTCGTCTGCCGACGAGGCACTCAGAAATCCGTGTGATATGGGATTATCAAAGGCATTTATGTATTACAATTCCGAACCGACAAAGGAAATCCGAGAGCATAACAAAGAAATTCTTATGGGAGGAACACGTCACCTTTCGGAGCTGTCCGTATATAAGGACAATTCGATTGAATATCTTATCGAGCAGTACAAAAGGCTTCTTCCGATCTTACTTTGTGTTTTCGCTATTGTCCTCGCCGAGCTTATCTGCTCTGTTGCAATGAATACCAAATCACAGATGAAAAATTATGGTATATACTTCCTCTGCGGCTGCCGCTGGAAAGGTTGTTTATGGATATCGCTTGCCTATTCCTCTATATTGCTGGCAGGTGGCATAATAATAGGTGCGGCGGCATTTCTGATATTCCAGACTACGGAATATGCCTCATTATTCGGGCAAAATATAGCTATGGATAATATATATATTACACTTGAAATTTTTGCAGCTATGCTTATAATATCTCTTGTGATACCGTTCTTTATGGTTCGGGGAACGTCACCTGTGGAAACAATAAAGGAGAACTGATATTATGATAGAAATAAAAAATCTTACCAAGACGTATAATTATAAAAAAT
>CANRAN010000174.1 GCA_947628595.1 uncultured Clostridia bacterium
GGAATCGAGCGAGCCGGAGTCAAGCACTCCCGAGGAATCGAGCGAGCCGGAGTCAAGCACTCCCGAGGAATCGAGCGTTGAGCCGAGTGAAGAACCCGGTAAGGATGTAGTTCTTACAGATAATGATACACAAATCACTGTAAAGGGTGCAATTCCGGAAAATGTCAAACTCTCTATTATACCGCTTGATGTTACCTCCGAGCCTGATATTCTTGCTTCGTTTGATATAAACCTTTTGAGCAGTAACGATGCTATTATTCAGCCGAACGGAATAATTACTGTGTCTATCCCATTTGATGAGGAAGGATGCACTGTAATGTGGGTTCAGGATGACGGAACAAAAACGGATATGAATGCAGAATATACAGACGGCTGCTATATATTTACAACAGATCATTTTTCTGTATATCAGCTTATCAAGAATACAAACAAACCCATAGAGGATTCCGATACCTCAAAGGAACCGTCTGATATCGGCAACACTGAGTCGTCAGATAATAATGAACCAAGCACGACCCCCGGTACTGAAAGCAGTGTGCCCGACAACAGCTCCGACAGCAATACGCCTGACAATAACAATAATACAGAAAATAACAGCAATTCAAATACCGAGCTTCCGGTAACAGGCGATAATATGCCTGTGATGCTTATGTTAGTTCTGGTTATGGTCAGCTGTGGTGCAGTGTTTGCTGTTTCAAGAAAAAAGAAAAATGATTAAGTAGATTTAAGATCTTAATCTCCCCCGATTCAATTCATGAGTCGGGGGTTTTTATTTATCTATTCTCTTATAATTATTGATTTTTACACAAGACTGTCTTATAATTTAAATAAGGCTTCCAACAACACAATAGACAAGGGATGAGGCATTGTGGCAGGCAAAAACATTGAACCAACTAAAAAACTTATTGCTATCCGTTCAAGGCTCGACTATAAATTTGGTATCAAAAAAATTAATAATGAATTTGTTATATATAAAAATCTCGGAAACGGCTATGATATTATTGTTTCCGGTCTGGATAATTACAGTAGGAAATTCCATGCCGAAATTGCTGTAAGGTTGCTTTATCCGACAATTCGTGTTGTGGAAACATCAGAGGATATAGGATCGATAGAACAGCTTAATCTGCTTCTTATCATTACTGTTGAAAAGTATATTAATATGCAGGACGATACGGAATATATGTATTTTCTGTTTGGTCAAGAATCCTAATATGAAACAGACAAACGCAGCGGACATTTTTCTATCCGCTGCATTTTTATTGATTCGATAATTTATATCCTACCGGACTTTATCAATTTCCTATCCTACCGATACCGTGAATGTCAGAGTATCACTGTAGTTTCCGGAATACGTTGCTTTATTCTTTGAAAGATCTGTCTTAAAATGCAGAATAGCCCAACCCGATTTTTCCCCTGATTCAATAACCAATACGTCCTGATTGTTTTCCTCTGCGATATCATGCGTATTGACCACAAGAGAATAATCAATTTCAGCATCATTGTTTTTCATCTTGAAATTATTCATGCTTGAAACATTTACTCTAAGGCTGCTACCCTCTTTTATGGCAATGTCCTCAACCTGAAGTGCCCTTTCTACCGTTTTTTGCGTATCAGTGAAGCTTATACTTGCAGGAATAGTCACCGTATAGGACTCCTTCATATTATAATCAACAGTTATACTCCCCTTTTTTTCAATATTGTCCTGTGTTATTACAGAATTTTCAGCCGCGAATGAAGTAATTGATATCATCACTATCATAATGGCAGATATAATAACAGATAACAATTTTTTCATTTCAATTCCTCCGCTCTCTTTTTCCGGAGTTTTTAAAATTTCTGAAAACTCCTTCTATCTGACAATTAATTCGGTTTTTATATCAGCGTTGTTTGTAGGTGTCCGGTCCTCGTCCATACGATACGGCTGAACATGAACAACCGCCTGATATACACCCGCTGCAAGTCCCCGGCAAAGTGTTATGTGTTCAATACGTTTCCCGGGTTCGACAAGACCGGATGTATAAAGTGTTTCATATCCGCTGTCTTTTATCAACCTTAGTTCAAAGGTTTGATAAAACATATCGGCATTTTTCTCAGGGTTGTAGAAGTCCACGTCTACCTCCTTTTCCATTACGGGAAATGTTAAGGCTGTAATTCCCGAAATTGCAACCCCCTGATCGTCGTTTCTGTTCTCAACCTTACTGTTACCCTCCTCATTTGAATCCACCGTCAGATCCACACCACCGGCAGCATTACCATTTGGATATAGCCCTGATGACTGATTTATACAACAATACTTTCTCGGTATAAGCATTATGATTATCATTACACATAACATAAATAAAATCAAGGTAAGCAAAATAATAGAGAATTTATCCCTACTATACCTCTCATCATCTTCTTTTTTCATTTTTCATTTCCCCTTAATATTACAATAATACCCCTGATATAATAATACGCAGTTTATTACAGGCAGTTACTCTTGAAAACAATCTCCTTAAAAAAATACTGTACGGAGAAATTCCCATGAATTCCCCTGTACAGTATAGGTTATTTATTACCATATTTTCTCTGATCCCAAATCGGTTATATCACTTTAATTGAAACATGATTATCCTATTTTACTGCCATCCTTGCAAAGCCTTTAACTTCTTCCGCAGATCTTGCTGCACTCCCGCCGTGTACGGCAAGACTTTTACCGATTATTGCTCCTTTGCACGAATCCTTTATCGTCTTAGGCACACCACCGAGTCCCGACCCCTCATGTGTCACAACATAATGTACTGTCTTACCCGTAAAATCCAGCCTCTCAA
>CANRAN010000175.1 GCA_947628595.1 uncultured Clostridia bacterium
GATCTTCAGAGTCGGAGTCTGATGCATTATCCGGCTGTGCTACAGGCAGTCAACACTGATAGTATAGCATATATTACTCAGTTCGGCAAGTAAAAAATAAATTTATAAAAAGTTTTTATATATTAAAATATTTTACTACTGAATACTTTACATACAAGCAGTTCATAATAACATTGAAATTAAGACAATGAAAAATTCAATGTCTTAAATTTAAGGAGGTATATTATTATGACAGAAAAAGAGCTTCTTTATGTTGAGGATGCACTCGGACATGAACAGTATTTTCAGACACAGTGCTGCGAAACCATCCAGCGTATTCAGGACAGTGATCTGAAAAGCTTAGCTCAGCAGATTGAGCAGCAGCATAGGACAATATTCCAGAATTTCTATAACTTGCTATAAGGAGGAACTATAATGAACGACAGAGATCTTATGGAAAATATACTCCTTCTTGAAAAGGGTGTATGCGACCTTTATATGCACGGAGCAATAGAATCCTCAAGCTCAGATGTGCATCAGACCTTCTCACAATCACTTAATACCGCCCTGAATATTCAGGATCAGATTTATAACCAAATGCAGGAAAAGGGCTGGTATCAGACTCAGCAGGTTGATCAGTCAAAGATTAATTCACTTAAAATGAAATTCACTTCCAATTCGAATCAGTAATATTAAGAATGATCCTCGCCGCAAAAATAAATATGGCGAGGATTTTTCATTAAGTTACTGTAATATTTACCATAAATACATATTATCTAAATACATAATGGCAACAGTTTTAAACGAAATGAATAATAAACAAAAACTCCGATATCCGAATATAAAAATACCTATCAAATTTAAAATTATTTATTGCAAATTATCGACTGAAATGCTACAATAATAGCATAGGTACGTCTTTGGGGCAGTTCAGAATACTTTTTCACTGCAATATAAGCCGTATGCAAATCTTTTTTAGGAGTGAGATGAATGTATAACAAAAAGAGATATGGCAGGAAAATACTTGCCCTTGCCATGACAGCAGCACTTGCCGGCGGTGCATTTACGAGCCTTATGGCTGTTTCGGCTGTCGACAACAACGAAGGTCGCGATTATCAGGATTTTGAGCTTAAAGAAAATATTCAGGATGGTACCATTCTCCATTGTTTCGACTGGAAATACAACGATATCAAGGATGAGCTTGATGATATTGCGGCAGCAGGCTTCTCAACAATACAGACCTCTCCTGCACAGATGGGTGCCAATGCAGGAACATGGTACTGGCTCTATCAGCCGCTCGGCTTCTCCGTTCAAGATAACGGTCTTGGAACAAAGGAGGAACTCAAGGCGCTTTGTGATGCAGCTGATCAATATGGAATAAAAGTTGTTGTTGATGTTGTTGCGAACCACCTTGCCGGTGAACATGACAACATACAAGAAGACCTCCGGGATGAGCAGTACTGGCACGATATTGGTGAGATAAAGAACTATGATGACCGTAATCAGGTAATAAACGGTGATATAGGTATGCAGGATATCAAATCCGAGGATCCATATGTTCAGGCAGTTGTAAAGGCATATATTCAGGAACTGAAAGAGCTTGGTGTCGATGGTATCCGTTGGGATGCAGCAAAGCACATAGGTCTTCCGAGCGAAGGCTGTGAGTTCTGGCCGACAGTAACGGAGGAACTTGGTCTTTATAATTACGGTGAAATTCTGACATCCCCCGGCGGAGCAAATGCTGCTGAGCTTATGACCGAATACACAAATTATATGTCAGTGACAGACGATACGTACAGCGATTCTCTTCTTGCTTCCTTCAGAAACGGAAAAGCTCCCACAATCGATGGAAACTGGAGCACCGATGGAATAAGTACCGATAAGCTTGTACTTTGGGGAGAAAGTCACGATACATACTCCAATGCTGAGGGACAGGGATCAAACGATGCAACTCAGAATGAAGTAGACCGTGCATACTCTGTTGCCGCTGCAAGAAACGGCTCTTCTGCACTTTATTTCTCACGTCCGGCTGCAACAGCAAGAGACAGTATCAGAATAGGTGACAGAGGAAGTCTGCACTTCACGAGTCCCGAAATTGCTGCTGTAAACCACTTCCATAATGCGATGGCAGGACTTGAGGATTGCTACGTAGTTTCCGGCAATAATGCTGTAATAACACGTAACGGCGGCGGTGCAGTTATCGTTTGCGGAAGCGGAAGCGGAGAAGTAAGTGTTGAAAATGCAAACAGCTATGTTACACCCGGAACCTACAAGGATGAGGTTACAGGCAATGAATTTGTCGTTACCGAGGATACAATAACCGGAACAGTAGGCGAAAGCGGTATTGCGGTAGTTTACGATTCTGATTTTACAAGTAGGGTTGAAGCTTCTGTTGAAACAGGTACTGTATTTAATACAGACACTCTTGATATAACGCTCAGAGCTATGGATAATGTGACTGACTGTATGTATTCGACATCTGAGGGTGATTCAGGAAAATTTGCTGATGGAGATACTGTAACAATCGGTGCAGCATCAGCATCCGGAGATACGATTACACTTTCACTTTCCGGTATAAACAAAGCCGGTAAGACCGTTACAGCTGTTTACAAATACACAAAGCAGCTTGCTAAGCAGTACCCGGAGCTTAACGGCGGCGGAGTTATATTTGACAATACCAACACAGGTTGGTCAACTGTAAATATTTATGTATATGACGAAAGTGATCCAAACAATGTTATAAAGAACGGTGAATGGCCGGGTGTTGCAATGGAGGACTGCGGAGATAATCTCTATAAATACGAGCTCCCCGAGAA
>CANRAN010000176.1 GCA_947628595.1 uncultured Clostridia bacterium
GATGCTTATTATGAGCAGTACGGTGCAAAAAATTAATACATAATTTATTAAAGTGCTATCGTTATTTATAAACGGTGGCACTATTACTTATAATCTTATTTTAACAGAAATATTCAAAATAATTATATAGCTTTTGCTGCACAAAATTCCTGAGGGAGTACAATATGTATGCATATAAATGTGTTGTAATTGCAGACAAAAATTATTATAATATAGGTGATGATGTATAATAAAACTTGACACAACCCAAACAACGGAAGTATATTAGAAAGAGATGAATGGGTGTGTCAAAAATGGGTACCGGAACTCGTACCGCGGATGAATGTTTGGATCTTGCACAGCAGTTACAGGTAGCAAACAAACGCATAGAGGAGCTTGAAAAGAAAAATCGTGAACCGGAAGAACTGAATAACTTTCTGAGGAAAGCCTCAGCTTTTTTGCTGCGAGCCATCGGAAGTCTGGAAAATAGAACGTTTAAAGTTTATTGCTTTAAAGACTAATGACGGAAAGATTACAGGAAGGATCAGATTTTATTGTCAGGCTTTGAACATCAGCCGAGCCGCATTTTACAATTATATTGAGCGGCGGAATAATCCGTGGAAATATGAGCCGCCCGCAGCCAAAAGAAGCTTTTATTACGACAATGCTTTATTGGTTGCCTGAAATCGTTCGTTCAAATTGTGTCAAGTAATATTGAAAATTCCAATTCGGTTACGTCTTTTTGTTATGTAAATTTTTTGTTTTTATCATTTTGTTTGGGTATTTCACACTCATTTTATATATTTATTTTCTTTTATGTAAAAATACAACGGCTGCCGCACTGCGTTTTTTACGCTCGTGCGACAGCCCCGTCAGCCGCAAGGCTGACTTTTTCTTGAGTTACGATTCTGTTTATGTTATCTCCGGGATAAAGAGGAGAAAAACAGTGGACAACGCCTTGCCACCACGCAGACCATCGGTACCAAACTAAAGATTGCGGTAGAATTGTTCTTCTATCTCATTAGGATCGGTAAGAGCTTCCGGCTCCATCCGCATAGTTAAACCAAATAACCCATCATTCTTCCAAAATTCGTATGCCTCTAAACAGTACATCCTGAATCTCCTGATGATGGTCACCAAATATCTACATCTGTTGTTTCAACAATCGCTTTATTCCCAAGGGCAGCATAGCTTTAACCGGTCCTAAATACTTTCTCCAACCAATGTTCGAGTTGAATCTCTCTACCAATTGAATCCAGCCCCCCGATTTATATAACTGCAATATTTCACTCCGCTTTCCCGGCTTGCTCGGTTCCCGTAATTGGGCATTTCCCACGGCAATCTTTTCAAATGTACTTTCATGCAGTTGGAGTTTCATGTCCGCAATAAATGATTCACCTTTTTTGTATTTATAATGACACAGGAGATACCCTTGCTCTCATCCCATCTTCCTTTTCCGAGTAGTTCAGGATGCTGTTTTTCAATTCCCCAATAATCCCCTAATGTTATATCGGCCGGTCTATGCTCACAGGCGTACGGACACCTGTAGCAGTTTTCTCTGTAGAGCCATCCTTTTGTGAAATAATACAGATAAGAAGACGCACTCTGCCAGATCTTGATTTTCTTCCCGTTGATTACAGCACTTCCATTTTTTCCCCAGCCGATTGATTTGTCACGGAATATGAATTCTGTTATTTTTCCTCTGTGTTTATCTTCGATTGTTTTAAGATAATCCTGCAGCATTCTCACACTTGGAACACCGTGGCAGACAATATCCACCGTAACCAGATTCTCATATTCCTTGCCCAGGAACTCACGCAGCCCCGCTATCTGGCAAGGCGTACCGGAGAACAACACCCTCCTGCCTGTTTGCAGTTCGTTCTTGGCTTCAGAATATGTTCTTTCAATGTTACTGTGCGCATATTTGGAGCCTTGGAGCTTCGCTAAGTCCTCCAAATTGTCAATTGCCACATGATGTACTCCCCAGTTTCGGGTGAATGCTACTCCATAGACTATTCCGCCATCACAAATCACCTTCTCGGCGATTGCGGCAAAAATACCGGCTGATGCAGATTTGCTTACCTGCTCAACATTTGCGTTGACAGCCGCATAGCAATCGAGAGGCACGTTGGTTTCTTCTCTTTTTTGGAAAGCACAAACTTTCTTGCATTGTCCGCATCGAACGCACTTTTCCTCATCTATTTCGGGATAAAGATATCCGTACTCGTCTTCCTTCATTGCGATTGCCTGCCTTGGACAGACGTTCAAGCACGCCCCGCATCCGCAGCAATCTTCTTTTTTTGTAAACAGAACAGGTATCGTTTCCATGTAATCCCTCCTGTGATTACGCCCTATTAATCATTCTTTTCTCCGGTGCCATTAAGCCGGAGTCTCTAAGAAATTCGTTATTCCGGGTTTTCATACAACATAACTCCCGACAATACATATGCAAATTCAGCGGCAAGTACATGGGATTTAAGGCTGTTAAATCTTTTTATCCTTACAGGATAGTCCTCTCTAAATTTTTTATATAATTTATGTCTTTCATTTAACTGACATAAAAATTCATCCTTCTTAAAATATAGGTTCTTGTTTTATGATTATATTTTTCTTGCAAAATCCAATGCCTGATTGTACAGTTTTTTATTTCCCTCATCACCGCCGCCGGCAGCATAATCTATTATAACCGTATCATCCGGAATTGTCAATAATACATGATACGTTTACCTCGAACAAATTAAATTTTCTCCGGCAAGAATATCATACATTTGCTGAATTAAGGGATGAATTGCCCAAACTATCCACACCCTCAT
>CANRAN010000177.1 GCA_947628595.1 uncultured Clostridia bacterium
TCTATATTATTTTTTAATTCTACTGTATTAAAATTGACATTATCGATTAAATTTTTTATAATATCGGCTGATAGATTTTTCGGGGATAGATATATTGCTACTTCAGAACATAATTCGGGTTTTGTATGTTAGAACTGGGTTTAACCCAAATTTGGCTCTAAAATAGACGGTCAGGAACAAAAAAGGGACGAGTTATTCTCTGTAAAAAGAGTTATCAACTCCAATACGATTGAGTTGGGAAACGGATTAATAATTAAACTATTGGGAATCCAATCAAATCCTCAACATGAGAGCGAAGTAGCTTTTTTGCGTGAGAAATTCAATAAACACAGAATATACCTTAAATACCATTTTGTTAAATATGATTCCCAGAACAATCCTTTATGCTATGTTTATTTGGACAATAAAACTTTTATCAATAATCATTTAGTTAAGACGGGATTTGTGCAGGTTGATACACAAATTGATTATTTTTGCAAAAAGAAGTTTTTAGATTCAATGCCTATGTAAATAATTAGTGCGGAGACTGTGGTTGTCCCCGCATTTTTCTTTATTTTTCTACTTCAACTTTAATACCGGTTTTCTTTTTTGTATAGTATATCATTTAAGATTAAGCAACTCATTGTTTGCGATTTTAAATATCATACTCTTTCCTCCATAAATAATTTATATGTTTCTATTTCCAACGCATCAGCAATGCGTTGGATGTTTTCTAATGATATACTACGACGGTAACATTCAATCGCACTAATATAAGTTCTATGTAAACCACACTTTTCGGCAAAAGCTTCTTGAGAGATTCCGGATTTGGTGCGATAGTATCTAACATTGTCAGCAAATACTTTAATAATATCCATTGGTTTCAGACTCCTATATACCCAATTATAGTTTTATGAATACTATATTTCTACATACAATAAGTCACTATAAAATGAGAGTGTTTATCAAAATGTACATATTTGACCAACTGATGTTTTAAATAGTTTTAGAGTTCTAACAGTAACTAACAAATGATTATAAAATACTGTAATAATGTCGTTCATAAAATATTGAAAATTCTCTAATACATAATCAGGACTATTTGCTACATAAAAGAATATCAAAAGGACATTTTCCAGTAGGAATTATCAGGAAATATTCTTTTTTTTAGCCTTGCATATGTTAAAATTATGCATAGGAAAAGCCGAATCCGGCTATACATAGGATAAGCCGAATCCGGCGATAAACAATATTGTAACCGTAAATCAGTCATAAACTGTCAATATTGTGACACTTATTTTTTGTGATTTTTATTTAACACTGAATGTCATATCATCGACAGTAATTGATACGATATTTTCCGGATCAATTCTCATCAATCTATCTGAATTTGGATCAACATAGGTAAAAATCCATTCCCAGTCATATTTGCCGTCTTGATCTCCCGATGAATAAGTGTCACATCGACAAGCTACCTCCGTTCCGTCTTTCATTGTTAAAAATACTTTGGAATTTGCGATACTATCAGATATTTTTTCGGAGTCATCACTAAAGCTGACATCAAAGTCGGAAATGTCGGAGACGCACTCTCCATTCATGGATACCATAAGTGAACCTGCGGAGATATCGCATATGCGGCACGTTGCTGATTTGCAGGTGACTATATTATCGGCTGAAGTATAAAAATATTTATTATCGGACCGGTAATTGAGCTTTACAGATACACTGAGGTCGAAATCGTAGGCTGTTTTATATGCGGTTATTAAAAACCACTTGTCAACTTTCGTATCGTAATATATTTTGAGAACCTGTCCGTCTTTAAGTTCAGATCTATATTTTTTCATATCGGCACACACATCAGACATTTCTTCAAATTCAAAATCAAAAAGTCTTTTATCTATCTGATATATGTACATCTTCGGTGCAATAGAGAAGTAAAGTCCTCTGCCCTTGGGTGAAACATCAGGTTCCGACCTTATGCCAAATAATAATTCCACAGTATTATTTGTACTCAGATTTCCGACATAACCGTATGCATCCAACATACTATCAGGAACAGACAGTGTTTTATTCAGAGTGACATTTTCCTCTGCCGAGGTCATTGATATCATGCCATTTTCATCAAGATCATTGTCACCGGAAAAGGAAACAAATGAATCCATCTTTCCGCTGACAAAGTCACTCCCGTCTTCCTTGGTTATTGATATGGCGGCAAGTGCAACCCTGTCATCTCCTGTTATTCCCATAAAATCCGCTTTCAGTTCCCCGTTTATATTAACGGAAACATTACCGCCCGGATACAAACCATTTGTAGGTTCTCCTGCAAAATATTCGCCAAAAACCGAATCAAATGTTCCACTTGCCCCGACAGCCACTGTGCCTAATGCAATAATAGCGACTGCTGCTGCAATGAGCGTGAACACAGTCCTTTTTTTCACTCGTTTTTTACTCGACTTAACTATACCGGACTTTTCAAGCGTCATTTTCTTTATAACCTTGGTGTCAACGACATCATTCCTTTGAATGTCCTCAAGCATAAAATCATCCGCTCCATCTATTATATTATCCATAATATTATCATCTCTTGAAATATCCCACTTCATGCTAAAATCCCCTTTCTATCAGTGCTGACTTAAGCCTTTGTCGTGAACGTGCCAGCTTGGTTTTAATGGTTTCCGTCTTTATTCCCATAATTTCTGATATTTCCGATACCCTCTGATAAAAGTAATAATACCGTATCAAAATTTCTCTGTCAGGCTCATTCAGCTTGTTGACTTCCTCTCTGAGGCTTTTGCAAAGCTC
>CANRAN010000178.1 GCA_947628595.1 uncultured Clostridia bacterium
GAGGATACGGATTTGTCGTTATAAATTCTCTCTATTGCCTCTGCAAATACAGGCGCAACATGGAGAGTAGTAAATTTGTCAAGATATCTGTCCTCGGGCACAGCAATAGTATCAAGAAGAATAACCTCTTTAATAACGCTGTTCTGAAGCCTTTCAACAGCAGGTCCCGAAAGTACGGCATGAGTGGCACCTGCATATACCTCAGTAGCCCCGCCTCTCTCAACAACTGCCTGTGCGGCATTGCAAAGGGTTCCTGCAGTATCTATCATATCGTCAACAAGGATAACCTTCTTGTCCTTTACATCACCAATAATGCTCATAACCTCACATACATTTGCCTTCGGGCGGCGCTTGTCTATTATAGCTATCGGACAGCCAAGACGTGTAGCAAAGTTTCTTGCTCTCGTAACCGAACCGAGGTCGGGCGATACAACAACGTAGTCATCAGGATTATCGCCTATCATCTGCTTAAAATGATTTGCAAGAATAGGCGCACCGACAATATGGTCAACGGGAATATTGAAAAAACCCTGAATCTGAGCGGCATGAAGATCCATTGTAAGAACTCTGTCAGCACCGGCAGTTGTAATAAGATCCGCAACGAGCTTTGCAGAAATCGGGTCACGGGCCTTTGCCTTTCTGTCCTGACGTGCATAGCCGAAATAGGGAATAACAGCCGTTATTCTTGCGGCGGAAGCACGCTTCATAGCATCTATCATAATAAGAAGTTCCATGATATTATCATTGACAGGAGTGCAGGTTGACTGTACAATAAAACACTCCGAACCTCTCACAGATTCGTGCAAAGAAACAGCAATTTCTCCGTCACTGAAACACGTCACCTCGGACTTGCCAACCGGAATGCCCAGACAATCGGCAATTTCCTTGGCTACTGCTCTGTTTGAATTGCAAGTAAAGATCTTTATATCCTTGCCGTGAAAATTCATTTGATTTTCCCCCAATAAAATTATTAATTTTTCAATCCGTGGAGCACAACAAACAAGCCGGCTCCGCACCGCTACATAATATTTTAATACCTCTTTGACGAAAAATCAAGTTTTTATCAAATAATTGAGGCTTTTTAAATACTTTTGTTGCATTTATGTAATTCCGGCGAAAAAAATGAAAATTTCAATTTATTTTGCACAAATGAATTACATAATTATTTCCTGCTCCTAAAAACCTGGTTTTTTATATTTACATTAGCTACACTGATGCCGTCTTCTATTTCACAACTGTCTATAAGTGCGGCAGGCCCTATCTCACAATAGGATCCGATTTTTGTTTTTCCTCTGATCACGGTTGACGGTAAAATTGTTGTATTTGAATCTATAACAACATCCTTTCCTATCATAACGCCGTCCGCACACGGAATATTAACACCATTTTTCATGTGCTTACGGATAATCCTCATTCTTGCTATTTCATTGAGTTGTGCAAGCTGAATACAGTCATTCGCTCCAAGCACCGAATCCGCATTTTTTGCCTTATATGACATAACGGCATTTCCGCTGTCCTTTATAATCGCAATAGTATCTGTGAGGTAAAATTCCCCTGTTTTCTCGCTCTTCTTGAGCTTGTCGAGGGCTTCAAGAAGTATATCCGCCTCGAACCAATATGCTCCGGAGTTTACCTCCTTTATCTTACGTATTTCATCATCCGCTTCCTTCTCCTCAATTATTGCCTTTAGGGTTTTCAAATGAAAAAATACCTCGTCATCTGTTTCATGCACAATTCTGCCATAGCCGGACGGGTCGTCCACCTCTGCGGAAATAACGGTACACCCCCTGTTCGGAGAAGGCTCTCTCGGTTCCTCCCAATCGAATATCTCAGGGTCTATTTCGCCTGTCTGATTATGCACAACAAATGCATTTCTTATTGTTTCCACTCCTATAAACGGTGCATCCCCGTTAAGTATCAGCACATCACTGCCCCTGTGTCTTTCAAGGAACGGTTTTGCCATCATAACAGCGTGACCCGTACCGAGCCGCTCAGATTGATATACTGTCTCCACCTCAAACGGAAGTGTGGATAAATATTTTTCAACATATTCACGCCTACTTCCCGTGACAACGCATATATCCTTGATACCTGCCGACCTGGCAGCATCTATTACCCACTTCAGCATAGGCTGAAACATAACTTCGCTCAATACTTTCGGTCGGTTGGATTTCATTCTTTTTCCCTCACCGCCTGCAAGTATTATTGCACTTGAATTTTTCATATCCGCACCTCCGTAGTTATTATTTCTTTTTATATCCGTCTTTTAGCGAAACACTGCGGTTGAATATAAATTTATCGGGCGTACTGTCCTTATCAAGGCAAAAATAGCCCATACGCATAAACTGATAGAAGGTTGGGTACTCTGCTCCCTCAACAGTTTTTTCTATTTTACAGTTCTCCAGTACGGTAAGGCTTTTCGGGTTTATATAATCAAGGAAATTTTTATCGCCCACATCAGGCTCCGGGTCGGTAAATAGATTTTCATAGAGTCTTACTTCTGCATCAATATAATTTCTTGCATCTACCCAATGAACAGTTCCTCTTACTTTTCTTCCGTCCGGTGTATCTCCTCCCCTTGTTTCGGGATCATACTCAGCATATACCTCTATAACCTTACCGTTTTCGTCCTTTTTACAGCCTGTGCATTTTACAATATAGGCAGATTTTAGTCTGACTTCATTTCCGGGATAGAAACGGTTATATCCCTTAATTTTTTCCTCAAGGAAATCTTCTGCTTCTATATAACATTCTCTGCTGAATGT
>CANRAN010000179.1 GCA_947628595.1 uncultured Clostridia bacterium
AATGATACGGATACGATAAAAGATAAGGTTATAGATGCCGCTGTCGCATTAAAGCTTGCAATGAATGTATATGAACTCCGAAAGGTGAAAAAAGAGGTTGATATATAAATGAAAAATTCAGAGCATAAGAAAAAATACACGGAGTATGATGAGGAATTTAAATATAATTCAAAAAATCTGAATTATATTTATAATATTGAATATTATCGGGATATAAATTTTCTCGAACCCGAAGGAGTTAATAATGAAGGAATTATAAAGGTTCATAACAAAGCACTGACAAACTTTGAAGTAGCCGAGAAAATGAGAATGAAAGCTCTCGGAAATGAAATTGCACCCCATTGTCTGAGGTTGAAAACAGTATATCCGGGACTTCTGGTCGGCGTAGGTCAGCCGCACAGCTTCGGGGGAAAGGGAGAGGCTGCCTTGGGAATAAGTCTTGATTATGTTACAGGTATGCCGTATATCCCCGGTTCCTCCGTTAAGGGAATGTTGAGAAGTGCATTCAGACACGCCGATTATATCAGGACACTTATGGATAAGCCTGAGCTGAACGTGGAAAAGCTCGAAATGTCTATTTTCGGTAGGGGTCATGAAAAGAATGTCGAGGAGGAGGAAGTGTCGGTTCATGATATCTTTTTTGATGCCATAATTGAATCCGATGGAAAGGTTCTTGATAGTGACAATATCACACCT
This sequence comes from uncultured Clostridia bacterium, assembly GCA_947628595.1. Lineage (GTDB taxonomy): Bacteria > Bacillota > Clostridia > Oscillospirales > Acutalibacteraceae > UBA1213. The sequence goes on from CANRAN010000179.1 coordinate 697, forward strand.
CACAGACAGAATAAGGAGCTTATGGAGCTTGCCGCACCGAATCCGATAACAATGTTCAGGATTCCGGAAAATGTGGAATTTTGCTTTCAATTCAGGTTGCATGACAGCTGCATTGACGGTGTAGAGATAAGTGCAGACGAAAAACTAAAGCTTTTCAAAAATATCCTCACCGAACTTGGAATAGGTGCAAAGACGAATGTAGGATACGGCAGCTTGGAAGAAGGTGTCACCGCTGCCAAGGGAGTCTGCAAGATTTGCGGAAAGGAAACAAAGCCTAAGCGTGACGGTAGCGGTTATCATGAGTATTGCAGCAGCTGTAAAAATAAATTAGACAGTCAAAGGCAGAAGGAAAATTCTAAGCTTGAGAGAAAATTAAATCCCGTCGGCAGGAAGAAAAAGAGAAAATAGGTGTTTATGTTCCGCAGCGGGTCTGTAATATATGGGGGAAGGAATATGCAGGTTACAATCAGTATGAAGGCGAAGAAACATTTTTTTGTACCCTTTAACTATAATTATCAGCTGCAAAGCGCTATATATGGCAAGCTCAGGGAGATTAACGGTTCGGACTTCTGGCATGATCAGGGGTTTGGAGATTTCCGTAAATTCAAGGGCTTTACATTTGGTGCTTTGAAAGGCAGATATACTGTCAGGGATAATAAAATTCACTTTGAGGAGAATGTATCGTTCGAGGTAAGGAGTCCTCTGTTTGAGTTTTGTGACGATTTTCAGAGGGCTGTCGAATATTTTCCGGTGTTCAGATTATTTGATACGGAGCTTGAGGTTATATCGGTACACACGGAAAACAGGCACATTAATTTATCCCATGCTGTATTCGATGCACAGACACCGATTGTCATACGAAAGACCTGCGGCGGATATACGCAATATTTTTCCCCCGATGATGAGGAATTTTTCAGAGGTATATGCAGTAATTTCAAAAATAAGTATCAGAGTATTTTTCGGATGTCAGCCGGTGAGTTGCAGGTTCGCCCTGTCGGGGAGTACAAAAAGGTTGTCACCAATTACAAAAATACTTGGATAACAGGATACAGAGGAAAAATAGATGTGCAGGCATCTGTATCTGCCTTGGAGTTTATGTATAATGCCGGTATCGGTGTAAAGACATCTCAGGGCTTTGGCTTTGTCGATATCTGAAATAGAACGATGAATTTTTCGACTTACTGTATAGTTTAATAAGAATAAAAAATCACCTCCGGGTCAGAAAAAACTGATCCGGAGGTGATTTTTTACATAGCCAATGCTCACAATACCTATATTATGCACAGTGTACCCCAACATGGGCGGGTATCTGCAAGCAGACCTAAACAGTCACAATATGCCTGCCGATACAGAATTAACAATGGGTAAGGTAAAATTAATCTCCAATCAAGGAGCAGCCACGCACGGCATGACCGCCAACATTGCAGAACACGTTACGGGGGAGAGAAACCGGAGGGTATCAATCCCCCATAATTCCGGGTATCTGCAAGCTAGAATAAATACATTAATTCCGGATGGATGGGTATCAATCCCCCGTAATTCCGGGTATCTGCAAGCTTGGGTTGGTACCGGGTATAAAAACTATTTGGTATCAATCCCCCGTAATTCCGGGTATCTGCAAGCTTTTAATCATCTTCATTCTCATGTATCTCATAGTATCAATCCCCTGTAATTCCGGGTATCTGCAAGCAAAATAATAAAGAAGTATCCTTTTGTTGTAAGTATCAATCCCTGTAATTCCGGGTACCTGCAAGCGTATCCTTATAACATAAAACCTAAAAATGTAGTATCAATCCCCCGTAATTCCGGGTATCTGCAAGCAATATTTTCAGAAAAGGAGTGATTCATATAGGTATCAATCCCCCGTAATTCCGGGTATCTGCAAGCCGACCTTAACAGTCACAATATGCCTGCCAATACAGAATTAACAATGGGTAAGGTAAAATAAACCTCCAATCAGGGAGTAGCCACGCACGGCATGACCGCCAACATTGCAGACCACGTTACGGGGGAGAGAAACCGGAGGGTATCAATCCTCCGTAATTCCG
>CANRAN010000180.1 GCA_947628595.1 uncultured Clostridia bacterium
GGTGATTGGTTCAATAATACGTTTACAGCTGCTTTTGAAAGTATAAAATCAGCTTGGAATGGTGTCGGTAATTTCTTCATTGGTATATGGAACGGTATAAAAAATACATTCTCAAACGTGACAGGCTGGTTTAAAAACGTGTTTTCGGGTGCGTGGAATGGTATAAAATCAGCTTGGAATGGTGTAGGTAATTTCTTCGGCGGTATCTGGAACGGCATTAAAAATGCATTCTCAAACGTGACCGACTGGTTTAAAAACGTGTTTTCGGGTGCGTGGCAGGCAGTTAAAAATGTATTCTCTGCCGGAGGAAAAATTTTTGACGGCATAAAGGACGGTATTCTTAATGCATTCAAGGTGGTTGTAAACGGTATAATTGACGGTATCAACTGGGTTATAGCTCAGCCGTTTAATGGTATAAATGCCGCCTTGCAGGGCATTAAGGACGTTAATATTTTAGGTCTGAAACCGTTTGATTGGGTAAGTACCATTGACGTTCCGCAAATACCCCATCTTGCAAAGGGCGGTCTTGTAACAGCTCCTACACTTGCACTTGTCGGCGATAACAAAGGTGCTTCACACGACCCGGAAGTTGTTGCTCCGCTAAGTAAACTTGAAAGCATGATGAACAGCGGCGATAATTCCGAGATAATAAGACTATTGCTGAAAATAATAGCACTGATGGAAGATGATGAGGTCAATTTCTATAACATATTGAAAATTGACGGAGAGGAACTGGAAAATAAGCTGTCTAAGATAAGACGCAGAAAACAACGCAGATACGGAGGTGCGGCATATTGAGTATTTTTAAGGTAAACGGTGCAGAGCTGCCGCCTCCGGTGTCTGCATCATGGAGTATAGCCGATTTGTCAAGTGCAGAGAGCGGCAGAAGTACACGAAACGGTGCAATGTCAAAAGATATAATCGCACAGAAAAGAACTTTAACATTCACATGGGGTATTCTTACCCTTGCCGAAGCATCAAGAGTAGCTCAGCTTTGCAAAAACAAAGGGGCTGCCGTGTATCTGACATATCCCGATATACTTACAGCTAAAACCGTAAAGGGTCGTTTTTATACTGGCGATCTGACAGGAGGCAGCTACATTATTCCTAATGCTTCCGATATATATATCAACGGATTATCGTGCAGCTTTATTGAAATGTAGGGGGGAAAGTATGATTAACACATCAAGTCTTTATAAGGACTTAATAAGGCAGTCCGGAAGATTATTTAAAGCAAAAATTATTGTTACATTTCCGGACAGTACAAAAACAGAACTGACAGACAGTGACATAATGCAGGACAGCCTTGTCCTTACGCACAGCACAACGGACGAGGGGAGTTTTTCAATCGGCGGAGCGGTTATCGGTCAGTGCGAATTTGAGATTGATAACACGGCAGGGAAGTACACAAATATGAGCTTTGAGGATGCGGAGGTTGATATTCGTATAGGCTTGGTTATCGAACAGAAGTATGACGGTACATACAAAGTCGAATGGCTTAAAAAAGGTATATACACAGTCGAAGATGTTACGGTTGATGAGAAATACATTAAAATTCTTGCTTATGATAACATAGCAAAGCTTGATGTTCCTTTTCTTGAAGCAGGAATAAAATTCCCCGTTACACTGCTTTCGCTGTACCATCAGATATGTGCATATTGTAATGTGCCATATTCCGGAACATTTCCGAACAGCGGAATTACTATCAATTCGGACAGTGAAATTGACGAAAACGCAAGCTGCCGTGATGTGATATCCTACATAGCACAGCTTGCTTGCAGCTTTGCCACAGCATACACAGACGGCACGATAAGAATAGGTTGGTATGCCGATACCGATTACCGGATTGAGGAACAGCAGAAAATCAACGGAACTGTTAATGTATCGGGTGTACAGCTTACAACAGTTGATGATAATGTTTATAGAACAGGCACCAAGGATTATTGTATTGCCATAGAAGAAAATCCGCTTGCACTCAATAATACCGCTCTGACTTCCCCGATATGGACAAGCCGCCTTATAGGTATGCAGCTTACACCGTTCAGCTCCGATATACTTTCCGACCCGTCGATTGAGGTCGGTGATATTGTTACGTTATCTGACCTACAAGGGAATGTATACAAGACACCGATAACAGGCATGTTATATCGTCTTGATAGTAAAATGAGCGTATCATGCGATGCGGAAACCGTAAAGGAAAAGCAGAGGACAGGGTGCAGTCCAAGTGTAAAAATCATAGCGGCGACAAATAAGAAAATCAATCGTAGAATTTCCGAATATGATGTACGGGCAAAGCAATTCTCTGCTTTGACAGCCAATGCTATGGGTTATTATCAGACAGAGGAAATTCAGGACGACGGTTCTATTATAAACTATCAGCATGATAAGCCATTACTTGCGGACAGTCAGTACATATGGAAAAAATCCGGTGATACATTAGCCGTGTCAAATGACGGCGGAAAAACGTGGCGAGGAATAGATAAGGACGGAAATTCCGTTCTTAATATACTTGCCGTACAGGGCATAATTGCCGATTGGATACGTTTCGGAACATTGGAGGGTATCAAGATAATAGCCGAAGAGGGAAGTATTGCCGGTTGGAAAATGGACAACGGTGTACTGGTATCTGATGACGGTACAATGCGAATAGACAGCCGTACAAATCAAATAACTATATACGATGGTGAAGGCAACCGACTTATGACGAATGATAAAAACGGTCTCATATTTTG
>CANRAN010000181.1 GCA_947628595.1 uncultured Clostridia bacterium
CTGCCGCACGTTCCCGATATCTTTACAGGATTCAGCGACATTCCCTGTTCTTTTGCCATTTTAATGGAAACAGGCTGGAATTCGCCGAGAAATGTATTGCAGCAAAACGGTCTCCCGCATATACCGAGTCCGCCGAGCATTTTAGCTTCATCACGCACACCTATTTGTCTTAGCTCTATTCTTGTTCTGAATACATAAGCAAGATCCTTTACAAGCTCACGGAAATCCACTCTGCCGTCTGCCGTAAAGTAGAACAGTATCTTGTTATTATCAAAGGTATATTCCACATCAACAAGCTTCATCTGTAAATTATGCTTTGCAATTTTTTCTTCACAGATTTTAAAAGCTTCAACCTCTTTTTTTCTGTTCTGCTGAACAATTTTCATATCATCGGCTGTTGCTTTTCTGATAAGCTTCTTAAGCGGTTTGCTTATTCTGTCATCGGTTATTTCCTTGTTTGCCATCGCAACCTTGCCGCATTCCACTCCCCTGCTTGTTTCAACTATGACATTATCACCGACATGAAGTTCTATACCGTCCGGATCAAAATAATATATCTTTCCTACATCCTTAAATCTTACACCTATTACACAAATCATATTTTCCTCCGAATATTTATACCCTCAGCACAGACGATAGCCAAGTGCTGAAAAAATTAAGATTTACATTTGTTTCAAGTACCTGTTTTGCTCTCTCTATATTTTCCGCAAGTCTGAATATCCTGTTTTTTGTCATTCGCTTTGATGCATCGGCGGCAATCGTTGAGTGGGTCTTTGCTCCAACAGACGCTTTCACACATTCAGCAGCATTCTCCGTTAAAAAATCAAGAACGCTCACAGCAAAAGCACGACTTGCCGTAATTTTGATCGTCAGGGTTAGCACTGTATATTCATTACCCCTTATAACGGCAGCGAATATATCATCGGCAAGCTTTTTTGCCTCTTCTCCGCCATCCTCAAGCATATCTAAGGTTTTACCTATATTCCCGTCACATAGTTGAGCTGCATGGAGAATGTCGCCATAATCGGTTTTGGGATAGAAAACCGATACATATTCAGCCGCTGCTTCGGGAGATGCCGGATAAAGCGTATATAAGCGTGAACGTGAACGGACTGTCTGCAAAAGCATATTTGCAGATGTAACTGTCATTATGAAAGCAACATTTGCCGGGGGTTCCTCAAGTACTTTCAGAAAAGCATTCTGAGCCGGAGCAAGCATTTTATCACAGTTTAAAAGAAGATATACCTTAGTGGGTGCCTCGTTAGGCATAATATACGCATCGTCACGGATATTCCTTACAGCATCAACAGTCAACTCACCTGTGTTATTTCCGTCTGCCGTAAAGATGTCGGGGTGAGAAGAATGCATGGCCTTGATACAAGCAGGACATTTTCCGCATGGTCTGTTATCAGATGTACATACAAAGCTTTGGGCTATAATTTTAGCCAGAGTCTTTTTTCCCGTCCCCTTTGCACCGTCTAATATCATAGCATGAGGAAGTGTGTTAGTTTTCACTGCTTCGGTTATCTCCTCAATTAATTTATCGTTTGCAACAAATTCATTAAACTGCATAGTATAAACCGCTTTCCGTAAAGTTTTACGAACATACCGCCTATGCTATTATAAACTATTTTTATATATTTTACAAGTTTTTAATTTTTCCTTTTATTCATTTTCTGAGTAAATTCTTATCAAATTTATAATTTACCTCTTTTGATAAAAGAATCAGGGCTGCAAGGTTAGGTATAGCCATAAGTCCGTTAAGCGTATCTGAAATTTCCCACACAAGAGATATGCTCATTATACTACCGATATAGGCTGTCAACGCATAAATAAAGCGATATATACCTATATATTTTCCTCCCGTCAGATATTCCAGACTTTTTTCACCATAGTAGCACCACGAAACAAGAGTTGCAAATGCAAAAAGAATAATGGAAATTGAAATAAAAATTTTTCCGATAATTCCGAGTGCTCCTTCAAATGCAGCTGTGCTTAAGGCTATTCCGTCAAGCTGAGATTCGTCAAAGCCTGATGTAATTATACATAAAGCCATAAGTGTGCATAAAACAATGGTATCCATGAATACCTGAAACATACCCCACATTCCTTGCCTGTATGGGTCATCGGTATCAGCTGCTGCATGGACTATCGGAGAACTTCCCAGACCTGCCTCATTTGAAAATACACCTCTTGATATTCCGTATTTTATTGCCCTCGCCATACCGTACCCCATAAAGCCACCGGCGACACATTGTAAATCAAAAGCTTCTGTGAATATTTTAGAAAAGGCTGTCGGTATCTGACGAAAATTTATACCTATAACAATAACAGCGGCAAGAATATACAGAACAGCCATTGTAGGAACAAGTTTTTCTGTAAGCGAAGCTATCCGGTCAATGCCGCCCATGATTATAAGTCCCACTGCAACAGCTATTACAATTCCACTTATCTGCGGTGATATACCAAAACCCTCATTTAATGCCCCGGCAACTGAATTTGCTTGCGTCATATTCCCCATACCGAGTGCTGCAACTGTGCATATCACAGCAAAAATAACGGCTGCCCATTTGCAATGAAGTCCTTTTTCTATGTAATACATAGGACCTCCGACATATCTACCGTTTCTTTTTTCTCTGTATTTAACTCCGAGTACATTTTCGGCAAATATAGTGGCCATTCCAAATACGGCAGCAACCCACATCCAGAATATTGCTCCTGC
>CANRAN010000182.1 GCA_947628595.1 uncultured Clostridia bacterium
ATCATAATACCTACTTGGCTTAGAATAACCAAACTTTTGATTTTTTTGATTTCTTTTAACACTAATTTCACCTCCTTCTGAATAAAATATCCCCAATTGGACATGATACATACTGATGGTGGGAACTGTTCGATAAATGCCAAACAAATTCTATAACATTTTAACTCTTGAGAAATTGAATGGTTTCTATGTATGATAAGACCTTGGTATTATCAGCTATAACTTTTGAATTATATGCAGTTAAGGCTGTATTACTTTCAATATTTGAAACTTTTTCTGCCATATCTGTAATATCTAGCAAAGCTTGATTTGCCTCTTGTATTGCTTCATATAAAAGATACTGATTTGCTTTTATCTGCTCCAAAGAATTGATTATCACATCTAATTTTTCAATAATTATGTTTTGCCTTAGTTCGTTCTCATACAAATTGTAAGCTCCGTCCATACCGTTTTGTGCTGCAAGCGATGTAACACGTCCGGATATAAAGTATTCATACATAGTGTTTAGTGCTACAATATTACCACGATATTTTTTGAATATTAAATCATAGGAATATAACTTGTTTAACGTACTATTTAATACAGCAATTTTTTTATCAATTTCCTTTATATGAGCATAAAATATGGGAATACATTTCTTTTCTCTTTCCACTCTTACATTATCGTCCGCCACTTTAGTTTTATATTCTCTTAATCTTTGCTTATTTTCTCTTGAGGTCGCTTGTGACTCTTTTATAGCAAAACATAAAATTAAAAACAATGCACTAACAATTCCTATCACAATGCCTGCGTAAATTTCAGTGTGAAGCCAAGAGAAAAATAATATAAATAATATTTTTTCTATAGTTGATCCGGATGCTGTTAGGAAAATGTATATGCTACTGCCGATTAATCCAAGTAATGCACCAACAAGTATTAAAATTGAATAATCAGAAAAATCAAAACCAGATTCTGCCTTGTATGGTTTCGGAAATTTTCTTTTTATACCATAAGTTCGAGCTTTATAATTCAAATCTGCCTTGGAACTCTCAAGTGTAAACTTATCATTTTCTAGACTACATACCATTTTTAAATAGGTTGCCATTTCGGCAGTATTTAATTTATCAGTATTTAAATTTGAAATTTTAACAATCTCAGTGTTAGAATTTGTACGTTCACCACATTTATAACAAAACGATGAATCATCAGCAATATGTGCGCCACATTTTTTACAAAACATTATAACCCCTCCAAGTTAAGTATTACTAAGGATATTATATTGGAATATGAAATATATGTTATTGTAGCGTCCCCGAGAACAAAAAGTTTCACAAAGATATAACTAAAATTCGGGAATTTAGTTAAATGACTGTTTATAGTAAATTTTTCTTAGAATCTTATCAATCAGTAGTGTATTATTTAGGCAAATTTTATAATTTTCCAATATTTTTGAATGATTAAATGAATTCGGTAGGTTTTCATGGTAATTCCGAGAAATTGTGCAAAACCAAAATTAAAAAGAATAAACAAATAGGAAACGATAATTCCACAAACAAATGTAAGAAAGTCAACAAAATATTTTTACAAAGATCATGCCGATACATCCCAAGATCCGATAGAAACAATGCATCCTAAAATAATAAGAAGAACCTTGAGAACTTTTCCGGTATTACTTAACATCTATATAATCTCTCGAATAATATATACCAAAATGGGATATTTTAATTATACCGCTTTGGTATATTTTTGTCAAGGGTGATTTTATGTTCCGCTTGAAAAAATTAAGAAAAGAAAGACATATTTCGCAGGTTAAACTTGCAATGGAATTAAATATGTCACAAAATACGATAAGCCGATATGAAACGGAGGAAAGGGAGGCAGACTATAAAACACTTATAGCTATTGCAGATTATTTTAATGTTTCTATCGATTATCTACTCGGCAGGACTGAGAATCCCGAATTGTACAGATAAAATACTTCCTTTTGCTTGGTCTTTAAAAAAATAATACTCTTCTACCCCACAGTCGCTTTATCTTTATGTCGTAATTCAGAATTTTAAAAAATTGTTTATAAAACAGTTGACAAAAACCTTGTTTTATGATATCATATTAGGGCAGTCGTGTGACTGAAAATATTATTGGTCCGGTAGTTCAGCTGGTTAGAACGCTAGCCTGTCACGCTAGAGGTCGACGGTTCGATCCCGTTCCGGATCGCTTTTTCGGCTCTCTGAAAAGAGAGCCGAAAAAATACGCTGGTATAGCTCAGTAGGCAGAGCGCATCCTTGGTAAGGATGAGGTCGGCAGTTCGAATCTGCCTATCAGCTCCAAAGAAACGTAGCAGATAAGCGGCTTCCGTAAATCCGGAGGCCGCTTGATTTTTTGTGATATGTGATTTGGGTGACAGTTTTAGATCATTTCTCTTTACTGCCCTGTTTTTTATACACTATTCATATCATACAAATATTTATAAGCATATACATCACCTCTGCTCTTTAAGTAGAAATGGCATTATTATAACTACAAACGATATACTTATCTTTTTATGGTCTTACCATAGATAATGTAAATATGGCAGTAAGGCAGTAATAAATCATGAAAATCAATTTTGAAAAAAAAGAAAAAGTATGATAGAATAAAGGTATGAAAAATAATGGAATAACAGAGTACTTTGTTAAATAATAAAAAA
>CANRAN010000183.1 GCA_947628595.1 uncultured Clostridia bacterium
ATGAATAAAGGAGCTGCGGCAAATGCCAATCTGGGGCTTAAGCGAGCGGATTCCTCGGCTGGCGGAAGCAACGAGGACGCAGGAACCATTGACACCGAAAATGGTGATATTGACTGGAAGGTTTTTAAACCTGTTCAAAATGCTCGTGCAACATACAGACCCGAGGATCAAAAAGATCAGGAGTTTCAGGATAAGGGTAAAGGTGCAACGGCAGTTGTCGTAAGCGGAGTACAGCTTGAGCCAAACAAGAGTATTACGATAGTTATCAAGGTTTCCTATAAGGGCGAAGCGGGCGACTACCTCGTAAACAACGCATTTAACGATATTCTTTATAAGAATACAAACGGTGAGGATGCTGAGTTTGCCGGATATTCCGAGCCTGTAACTACAACTATTGTAAAAAGACAGCTTAACGGTTATGTATGGGCAGACAAGAATAAGGACGGCATATATAATGACGATGAACAGGCTATCGAAGGTATGCCGGTGAAACTAAAGAAGCTGAGTGAGGACGGAATCACTTGGGAAGATACAAGTTATTCTGATGAATCGGATGCGACCGGTTATTACAGCTTCGACAGTGTGCCTGAAAACGGTACTTTCCGTATTGTATTCACAAAGCCGGACGGCGGCACGCTTACTGTACATAACGCAGACGGTAAGACGCGAACTGTGGACTATGATGATTTTCTTCTTTCCACTGTGCGTGATGAGGAACCGGAAAGCGACAAAATCGGTTCCAATAATTTAGCTAAAGAACTCGAGAGTGCGGAGGAAGGGGAATATTATATAGATGGTATTACCATGCCGAAAGCACAGCAGATTTGTGAGGACGCTGAGGAACTGCAAAAGAGTATTAAAAATTCAAAAATTGAAGAATCTGTTTTCACAAAATCCTATCAGAACCTTGCACTTTATGAAAACTACGGCTCAATAACCGTTCATAAGGTTGATGAGGACCGTAATAATCTTGAAGGTGTAGTATTCAAGCTTGAATACTATGACGATGGCGAAAATATCTGGAAACCGATTACTTATACTGACGGCTACCCGACATACGCAGATAGCGGAGAAGAGGCGACCGTGTTTGAAACAGGCAGTGACGGCAAATTGAGTTTTGCTAACTTAAGACTGAGTAAAGCCAAAAAATACAGAATTACGGAATTGAAAACGCTTGACGGCTACAACCTGCTTGCAGGACCGATTGAGATTGAGCTTCCGTATGCGGTAAAGAAAGGTGGAAATCCACCGTCGGGCTTTGAACCTTCCGGAACGTATGATTATGAAAAAGACGGCTATTACTACTACAAGGACGTAACGATAACGGTAACCAATACGAAAAAAATCAATGATCTTCTTCCCCAAACAGGAGGAGAAAGCGGATTTGATCCGAAGATTTTCGTCGGAATTATCCTTGTGATAGTCGGAGTGGGAATATTGTGTTATGCACTTTTCAGAAAAAGCCCGAAAAGCATAAGATAGAATAGTTTAGATTTATGTTTTGCTGCCACCGGAACATCAGTGCCGAAAAAAATATAAATATAACTAAGGAGGAAAATATTATGAAAATATTGAAGAGATTAACGGCGTGTATTCTCACGGTCATGCTTATGTCGATGATGTTTGTCATTAATGCATCGGCAGCGGATTTGCCGGCAGAAAAATCAGGTACACTTACATTGGAAAAGTACACTGAAAACAGCGAGTCTGTGGCGGGCAATATTAAGGGAGAACCCGTAACAGGAGCAGAGTTTACGGCTTATGAGGTTATGAAACTCGACAGAAATACCGGTAAATACGCTGTAACTCAAAACTTCAGCGGTGTCGCCGGGCTTTCGAGTGAGCTTCAACTGGACGGTCTGACATATGAGAGTACAACCGACTTGCAGGATATGGTGAAAGAACTCCATGACTATGCTTTGGACAAAAGTCATAATGTTGTAAACGGTGTTAAGGGAGCTGTCTACACATCAACCGAAGGAACAACGGGAAAATATACGTTTACCGGTATGGATCTTGGTATATATCTTGTAGTTGAGACAAAAATTCCGAGTAAATATACCGCTTCATCGCAGTCTTTCCTTGTAGCTATTCCCGAATGGGACAACACTACCGGAGCATGGAACGCAAACGTAACGGCATATCCGAAAGATAAACCCATAAATATTGTCAAGACTCTCACCGATAGTGCTCAGACTGATTATCAGATCGGCGACCGTGTCGGATTTACCATTACCTCGGATGTTCCCCAATATGGAGAAGTTGGAGATACAAATAAATTTGTTTACTATATTTCGGATACTATGTCCGAAGGTCTTACGTTTGACAAAGATTCGTTAGATGTTAAGGTTGACGAAAATAGTTTGACTAAAGATACGGACTATACGCTTAGAACCGACTCGGCGAGTACAGGTGATGCGACGTTCAAATTAACTTTCCCGTGGACCACGATAAAAGATATCCAAGGTAAACAAATTGTAGTTACCTATGACGGCATTCTTAATGAAAATGCAGTTGTCGGTGCGGTTGCGAATTCAAAAAACAGCAACAAAGCAAAGCTTACATATACGCACAGCTTTAACCCCGGTGATGATACTGAGGAAGATATTGACACTACGGAGGTGGATGTCTATACATACGGCATGATATTGACCAAATAC
>CANRAN010000184.1 GCA_947628595.1 uncultured Clostridia bacterium
ATATACAGATAAGCCGGAGGGATTTGTATGTGCGGTATTGTTGGTTATATTGGCTATGAGCAGGCAGGTCCGTTTCTACTCGATGGGCTTGAAAAGCTCGAATACAGAGGCTATGACAGTGCGGGAGTATGTCTGAATGACGGAAATGAGCTTGTTGTGAAAAAAGCAAAGGGAAAGCTTAAGGTACTTAAGGAACTGACAGACAACGGAACAGAGCTTAAGGGTACTGTCGGAATAGGTCATACAAGGTGGGCAACACATGGTGAGCCGTCCGATGTAAATGCACATCCTCACCTCAGCGAATCAGGCAGGTTTGCCGTTGTTCATAACGGAATAATAGAGAATTATCAACAGCTGAAGGATTATTTGACCTCAAAGGGTATCGTGTTCCGCTCAATGACGGATACCGAGGTTATAGCCCAGCTCATTGAATATTATTATAGGGATAATCTTGTAGATACGGTGATAAAGGTACTTGAAAAGCTTGAGGGTTCCTATGCTCTCGGTGTAATCAGTAGGGAAAATCCGGATGAGATTATTGCCGTACGCAAGGAAAGTCCGCTTATAATCGGTCTTGGGGAAAAGGAAAATTTTATTGCCTCCGATGTTACTGCAATTCTCTCAAGGACAAGAAAAATATATCGTCTTGAAAATAATGAAATAGCTATTATTAGCCGTGAAAGAGTTAAGATAATAAATACCGATAAGGAAGAAATTCAGAAAAATATTGAAACAATTAATTGGGATATAAATGCTGCCGAGAAGGGCGGATATGAACATTTTATGTTCAAGGAAATTATGGAGCAGCCCAAAGCAATAAGGGATACAATCAGTCCGAGAATAAAGAACGGTAGGGTTATTCTTGATGATATCAGCCTTACTGCAGAGCAACTAAAAAATTTTACGAAAATAAATATTATAGCCTGTGGCTCTGCATATCATGTAGGAGTGGTTGCTAAGTATATTTTCGAGAAAATGCTGAGGATACCTGTTGAAGTGGATCTTGCCTCCGAATTTCGTTATCGTGACCCAATTATTAACGACAGGGTGCTTACGATTGTTATAAGTCAGTCGGGAGAAACGGCTGATACAAAGGAGGCAATGAAAGAGGCTCAACGCAGAGGCTCGCACGTTATTTCAATCGTAAATGTCGTGGGTAGTGCGATTGCAGTTGAATCTGATGAGGTAATTTATACATGGGCAGGTCCTGAAATATCTGTTGCCACGACTAAGGCATATAGCACACAGCTTGCAGTTGTTTATCTTATGGCGTTGTATTTTGGAGATATGCTCGGTACCATAGTTGAGGATGAGTATAGGGCTATTGTGAGTGAGCTTGAAAAACTGCCGGAAAAGGTAGAAGACATTTTGCAGCATAAGGAAAAAGTACAATATCTTGCTTCAAAGTATTTTAACAGCAAGGACATATTCTTTATCGGAAGAAATATAGATTATGCACTTTCACTTGAAGGCTCTCTTAAGCTTAAGGAGATATCATATATCCACAGTGAGGCCTATGCGGCAGGTGAGCTAAAGCACGGAACTATTTCTCTGATAGAGAAAGGAACTCCTGTTATAGCTCTTGTAACACATGAAGAACTTATAGGAAAGATTGTAAGTAATATTGAAGAGGTAAAGACAAGGGGAGCACAGGTTATGTGTATTGCTTGTGATAATCATCCGGAAATAGAAAATATCGGTCAGACGATATTTATACCGAAGGTATGTGATATGCTTTTGCCTTCGCTTGCAGTTGTACCGCTTCAGCTTTTTGCATACTACGTTGCTTCACTTAAAGGCTGCGATATTGATAAACCGAGGAATCTTGCAAAATCTGTAACAGTGGAATAAATATGGATACGGAAAAAGGTAATATTAATGAGAAAGGCTGATTGAAATGGAAACAAAGCATGAAAAGGTTCTCATTCTTGATTTTGGTGGTCAGTACAGCCAGCTTATCGCAAGAAGAGTCAGGGAATGTAATGTTTATTGTGAGCTTTTACCCTATACAACACCTATTGAAAAGATTGAGGCAGGAGGATATAAGGGGATTATATTCTCCGGTGGTCCAAATAGTATATATGATGAAAATTCCCCGAAGTGTGATGAAAAGGTTTTTGAGCTCAAAATTCCTGTTCTCGGAATATGCTACGGTGCACAGCTTATGGCACAGCTTCTTGGAGGTAAGGTAAGCAGCAGCGAAGTTAAGGAATACGGCAAGACGGATGTTGAGTTTAATCTGTCATCATTGCTGTTTCATCAGGCTCAGCCGAAGAATGTCTGCTGGATGAGCCATACTGATTACATTTCCGAGGTGCCCCACGGCTTTAAGGTTACAGCTATTTCCGATAACTGCCCTGTTGCGGCAATGGAGGATATAAAGCGTTATTTCTTCGCTGTCCAGTTCCATCCGGAGGTTAATCATACTGCCGAGGGTATGCTGTATCTTCGTAATTTTCTTTACAATGCCTGCAGTTGCACTGCCGATTGGCAGATGAGCAGCTTTGTTGAGGATACTATTGCTAAGCTTAGGGAGCAGATAGGGGATAAGAAGGTATTTTGTGCACTTTCCGGCGGAGTAGATTCGTCTGTTGCTGCTGTGCTTGT
>CANRAN010000185.1 GCA_947628595.1 uncultured Clostridia bacterium
AATTTTTCGGGTTCGGCGCTTATGAAAAATCCGGAGCTTTGCGGAGAAATTGTAACAGCGGTTAAAAATGCAGTACCGGTACCCGTTACGGTAAAAATACGTAAGGGCTGGGATAAAAACAGCGTAAACGCAGTCGAGGTTGCTAAAATCTGCGAGCAGGCGGGAGCCTCAGCCGTGACCGTACACGGAAGAACAAGAGAGCAGCAGTATAAGCCGTATGCCGACTGGGATATAATACGTCAGGTAAAAAAAGCGGTAAATATACCCGTTATCGGAAACGGTGATATCAATACGGCGGAGGATGCCGCAAGGATGTATGAACAGACGGACTGTGACCTTGTTATGATTGGCAGGGGTGCACTCGGAAATCCGTGGATATTCATGGAGATTAACAATCTTTTAGGTTATGACAGACCGTCTTTGCCTATATCAAATGCGGAGAGAATAACAGTGCTTTTGAGGCATATAAAAAAGCTGTGTGAATATAAGGGTGAATATATTGGTATGCGAGAGGCAAGAAAGCACGCTGCGTGGTATTTTAAAGGTGTACGTGGTGCAGCGGCTCTGAGAAAAAAAGCGGGGGAGCTTGAAAAGTATGATGATCTGATCGAGCTTTGTAAATGTATTGATATGTAAAGCTTGATATTTTGGTTTCACAGTAATATAAAATAAAAGTATATTTCGCGTCCTGTTGTATCTGTAGGGCGTGAAATTTTTTTAAAATATGTCCTGGCAGAAATTAAATTTATGAAATTATATAAAATTCTTGACAAAAATATATTATTCGTTATAAAATATATAAAGACGTAGAACGTCTTGGGGTTTTTTTACCCGATAACTGAATTTTCAACTCAATTATGCCGTTTATGTGTATATTATATTTTATATTATAGCGACAGGATAATTTATTAATTTAATATAGTGCGGATGTGTGGAAATGAATGTTTACATACGTGCCGCATAATTTTAATAGCTCTGCTTATTGAACAGCAGAGAAGGGGCGGAATATTTGTCAATGGATGAGGGATGTTTTTCTTTCTTTTTGGCGTCGGGCGCTCTTTGTGGTTATAATACTTCTATATCGACAGTATGCCGCAGATGTGCGGCAAATGTAAATACAACAAAATATAATATTATGTTGTCACTGCCCTGTTGATGGCTGAAAAAACCTGACAGGGTATGTGTTTGCAGAGCGGCACCTTTGGGCTGATTGACAGACTAATTTAACTGAAAGATCAGATTAAAAATCAACTTAGGAGGTGTCAAATTAATGGATCCGGTATTGGCAATAGTGCTTATTGTTGTCATTGCTGTGGTTGTCGGTGTTGCAGCATTTTTCGGAGGTATCGTTTACCGTAAAAAAATTGGTGAGGAAAAGATTGGTTCAGCCGAAAAGGAAGCCGAAAGGATCGTTGAAGAAGCTAAGCGTTCGGCAGAGGCTTCCAAAAAGGAGGCTCTTATAGCAGGAAAGGATGAGGCACACAGGCTTCTGACCGAGGCTGAGAAAGAAATATCCGACAGACGCAGGGATATCCAACGTCAGGAGAGGCGCATACAACAAAAGGAAGAAACCGTAGAAAAAAAGCTTGACAGTCTGGAGAAAAGGGAAGAGGCTGTTACACAGAAAAACAAGGCTGCCGAAAACAGACTTGCGGAGGCTGAGAAAATCAAGCAAAGCGAATTTGAAATGCTTGAAAAGATATCCGGTCTTACTGCCGAGCAGGCAAAGGCCTACATCATTAATGATCTTGACAATGAGCTTACACATGAAAAAGCAGTCAAGATTATGGAATTTGAGCAGAAGACACGTGATGAGGCGGAAAAGACTGCAAGGGAAATCATATCCCTTGCTATACAGAGGGTTGCCGCTGATCATGTGAGTGAATCTACTGTATCGGTTGTACCGCTCCCAAGCGATGAGATGAAGGGACGTATAATCGGACGAGAGGGAAGAAATATAAGGGCAATAGAAACGATAACAGGTGTTGACCTTATAATTGACGATACACCCGAGGCAATTACTCTTTCCTGCTTTGAGCCTGTCAAGAGGGAAATAGCAAGGGTAATGCTTGAAAAGCTTATATCCGACGGAAGAATACATCCGGCTCGTATTGAGGAAATGTATGAAAAGGCTCGCCGTGAGGTTGAGGCTATGATAAAGTCCGAGGGAGAAAGGGCAATCATAGAAGCGGGTGTAAACAATATACATCCTGAGCTTGTAAAGCTTCTCGGCAGACTGCATTTCCGTACAAGCTACGGTCAGAACGTCCTTGATCATTCGCTTGAGGTTGCATATCTTTGCGGCATAATGGCATCTGAGCTTGGTCTGGAGCCTACAATGGCAAGAAGAGCAGGACTTTTGCATGATATAGGAAAGGCTCTTGACCATGAGATAGAAGGCTCACATATTGAGATAGGTGTTGATGTTGCCCGCAAGTATAAGGAGAGCGAGCTTGTTGTGCACGCTATACAGGCACATCATGGGGATGTTGAAGCAAAGACGATAATTGCCTGCCTTGTTCAGGCAGCGGATGCGATATCTGCAGCTCGTCCCGGAGCAAGGAGAGAGAATATAGAAAATTATATCAAAAGACTTGAAAAG
>CANRAN010000186.1 GCA_947628595.1 uncultured Clostridia bacterium
CCTATGTAACACAGCTTTCAAAGGAAATAAAGCTGACATTAACAATTCCGGAATATCTGAGAGCCGAAAACAGAACTTTTGCTATGGTTCGTTTACACGACAGAGAAGCTACGCTGCTTATGGATCTCGATGATTCTCCGGATACTATCACATTTCTCTCCGATAAGTTTTCGGTATATGTGTTAGTTTATGCGGATGCTGCGGTCGTGCCGGAACAGGACAGCAGTGAGCCGAGCGTTGATTTTGTCAGTGATGTAAATTCTTCGACTGATGATTTCGACAGAGCAAATGCAGATCAGAACAGTAACAATCCGACAAATACCTCAAATACGGGAGATACCGCACCTGTTGTATTATTGGTATTGTTTTTAACCGTCTCTGCAATTACACTATATCTGTTTGGAAAGAAAAAAGAAAATTAAACATCTCATGGGCTGTCACACTAAGTTAGTATGACAGCCCAAAAATTTTGTTTTCATATTATTGCGTATATGAAAACACGGTAGAATTTTAGACAAAAGCCAAGTAGAGTGAATATGAAAAAGCTAATTACGTATGTATCGATCGTAAAAGGAAAATTAAGACTTGTTTGGGATCGTTTTTAATTGAAAAACAGAATTAAAAAAATCTGTCAAATACAGTATAGACAGCATGAAAATATACAATAATCACAATATAATAAAGGATATATTTATGCTTTTTTACATATTGTCCCAAAAAGACAATACGTACTTGACAAGAAGATTATAATATGTTATCTTATTATTACGTTATTATGCTATTGCATTATTGCTTTACCATGTTAAAGTGATAATAGGCTGAAAGAAAAATTATATGAGGTACGTTTATATGAAAGATTATTTTAGAATTACCCCCGAAGGTACAAAGGATCTTTTGTTTGAGGAATGTCTTGCAAACAGAACAGTTTCTTCCATTCTCGGAAGTGTTTTTTCGCATAGAGGCTTCCATGAGGTTCTGACTCCGGGAATAGAATTTTATGATCTGTTTTCGGAGGAAATATCGGGAATACCAATGGAAAGTATGTTCAAGATGAGCGACTCCAAGGGCAGGCTTATGGTCATGCGCCCCGATTCCACACTCCCGATAGCAAGAATGGTGACAACTCGACTTATGAATGAACGACATCCGATAAGGCTGTATTATAATCAGCGAGTATATCGCTATAATCCGGGGCTTACGGGCAGAAGTAATGAGGTTATGCAGACAGGCATTGAACTTATCGGTGCAAAGGGAAAAAGAGCCGACCTCGAAACAATAACGACAGCAATAGAAGCACTATCCAAATGTGTTCCGGATTTCAGAATAGAGCTTGGCAATGCGGCATTTTTCAAGGCTGTTGCGAAAAATCTTCCTGTGAGTGATGATAACAGGGAAGAGATAAGGACGCTTATAGAATCTAAAAACTATTCTGCACTTAATTCCGTGCTTGATAAGCTTGAGCAGACTCAAGCCGTTGATGTTATACGTAAGCTGCCGGGGTTATTCGGCGGTGTAGAGGTGCTTGATGAGGCATATAAGCTTTGCGATGATGAAGCGGCTTTAAAGACACTTGAATATGTCCGTGAGATATATAACGATCTGTCAAAGCTCGGTCTTGGCGAAAGACTTATAATCGACCTTGGTCTTGTTCAGAGAAATGATTATTACAGCGATATTGTATTCAGCGGCTACGTTATGGGCTCAGGCGAGCCTGTGCTTATAGGAGGAAGATATGATAAACTGCTTGACAGATTTGGTCTTCCGGCACCTGCTGTCGGCTTCGGAATAAATGTTGATGCACTCGCAAGAGTAATGCTTGAAAGAGGAAATATTCCTCCGAAGCAGACACCTGCGGTTCTTGTACATAGCGAGAGGGGTCATGAAATAGAAGCGATAAAATATACAATGGCTCTATCGGAGGCGAATATACTCGGAGAAAACAGTGTGTTTGAAACCGAGGAGCAGGCTATGGAATACGCAAGATATAAGGGAATAAAGAAGCTTGCGATAGTGGGCGATGAAATTAAAACAATAAATACAGGAGTATGAATATATGAAACCGTTAAGAATTGCACTGACAAAAGGCAGACTTGAAAAGGATACGATAGGACTGCTTGAAGCGGCAGGCTTTGACTGCACTGCTGTTCGTGAAAAGGGAAGAAGGCTTATACTCCCGATAGGCGGAGCAAATATTGAAGTTGTGCTTGCAAAGGCGGCTGATGTTATTACATATGTTGAAAACGGAGTATGCGACCTTGGTGTTGTCGGTAAGGATACAATAATGGAAAACGGAAGAAGCTTCTATGAGATACTTGACCTCGGCTTCGGAAAATGCCGTTTTGCACTCGCAGGCAAGGCGGGAACAGATTTTTTTTCGGGCTATGAGGCTAAGACAATAGCGACAAAGTACCCAAATGTTACAAGAAGCTTTTTCGAGGGCAAGGGCATGGATATCCGCATAATAAAGATTGAGGGCTCTGTTGAACTTGCACCTCTTTTAGGACTTTCCGATGCAATAGTGGATATAGTTGAAACAGGCTCAACCCTCAAAGAAAACGGTCTTGAAATTATAGAGGATAATGTCGCACCGAT
>CANRAN010000187.1 GCA_947628595.1 uncultured Clostridia bacterium
AAGGCTGGGGGATTTCAATGATTCTTTACGATAACAAGTATGATAGGGCTAAATTGCTTCTGGATGCATTTAGTTCTCTTCTTGAATCATTGGAATAATACTTAAAAATACAGTTGAGTTTTTTGCCGGGTTGTTATATAATGGAAATACCAACCGAAAGAAAAAAGGAGAAACTGCCATGGATATGAATAACGCATTTGCGATAATAACTGAAAAATTTGAAAAGGCAATTCTGAGCGAGGGATTTAAAAAGGAAACCGTTGCCGAATCTGATACTGAGCTTACCGCACTGTATATAGGAGATATAGCATACAGCATAGTCTATACATACCTGACACGCAGGGTTGTACTCCGCTCCTGTGTAGTAAATGACGGAGAACCCGACAATAAATGGAAAACACTCGCAACATGGCTCTTTGACCCCGAAACAGACGGAAATAGGGAAGCAGAGGGGATAGGAAATGATTTTGCCGAAACTGTAAGAGGACCAAAGCAGACAGCAGCCGTGCAAAAGCAGAAAAAACGCAAAAAGGACGGAGAAGCCAATGTTGATCCGCTTTTCCTTGCAAACAGAATGGTAACATACTTTCCCGAGCTGAAAGACGAGATAGCATACGAAATGGCACACTATGAGCAGTTCAGAGGCGTGACCTTTGCAGAGGAAAAAATCGTCCCGAGATTTAGGGTGCTTGTGGAAAAGGCTAATCAGACAAGAATGGAAAAGCTGTCCGCAGGACTTGCGGCAATGTATGCTTCGGGCGACCTCGATACAAAGGGGATTATAACCTATGACCTCCTTAACTCGATTGAGAGCAAGGAAAAATTCGAGCAGCTGACAGCCTCATTTTCGGATGCTGATAAGAAGGTTGCAATAGCGGCCCGCAAGCTAAAGGGAAAGAAGATAAAGCCCGAAAAACCGCAGAAAGCAAGAAATTATACAGCGGATGCACTTGAATAATGGACAAAAATAATTTATACGGCAGCGTAATGACAGTATATAAGTCATTATTGCTGCCGATAATTCAGTAAAGGAAACATCCTGAGACACTTGGAGAATTTACGAAAATTTTATGTGAATTATTAAAAAACACTTGACAAACATCAGAAGGTATGGTATATTTAAGATACCTCAAGTGAGGTTTATTTTTTTGTGCCTTTTTGAGGGAGGCTAAATTATTCCGAAATACCGGGAGGTGCCGACATGAGAGTAAAAATAACACTAGCCTGCACAGAGTGCAAACAGCGCAACTACAACACAATGAAAAACAAGAAAAACGATCCCGACAGGCTCGAGATGAACAAGTACTGCAGATTTTGCAAGAAGCATACTCTGCACAAAGAGACTAAGTGATTGAACGGAGGGAGTCTATGGCAAAGAAAAAAGAGCCCGAAAAGAAGCCTAATATCTTCAAGAGAATGGGCAAGGGCATAGCTAAGTTCTTCCGTGATATCAAGGGCGAGATCAAAAAAATCGTATGGCCCACCGTAAAGGCTACATTCACAAATGTAGGAGTAGTGCTGCTTTCGATGCTTATAGTCGGAGTAGTTATAACAGCACTTGACTATGGTCTGCATTTTTTACTTGGTTTTCTGATGCACGTTGCGTAAATTAATTCGGTAGACGGAGGAGAGAATATGTCAAACGACCAAACAGCGACAGGTCTTTCACAGGATTCGGATGTCAATAATACAGCTCCGAGCAAAAGTGAAGCTGCCAAGAGAGCAAAATGGTATATAGTACATACGTATTCCGGATACGAGAATAAGGTACTCATAACACTGAAACAAAAAGTAGAGAATATGGGTTTGCAGGATCAGTTCTGTGACATTACCATTCCTGTTGAAAGGGTTCGTGATGTTGTTAAACGGAAAGTTAAAGACAAAAACGGCGATTTCAAAAAGGATGAAAACGGGGATTACATTGAGGAAGATGTAGAAAAAATCACGGAGTATAAAATATTCCCGAGTTATGTCTTCATAAAGATGATAATGTCCGATGATAATCAGAACGTTGTCAGATCTGTCCGCGGTTGCACCGGCTTTGTCGGTCTGAATTCAATGAATGCGACTGAGAAGATCGGGGATACAATAGTTCATAATGCTCCGCCGGCTTTGACTGATGAAGAGGTCAAGGAGCTCGGGCTGGAGTCAGAAACAGAGGAAGACAAGGCAGAGTTCAGATTCAGATTCAAGGTGGGCGATGTTGTCCGTATAACAGGTCAGTATTGTCCTTTTGAGGATCCTGTATGTACCGTCGAGGCAATCGACGAGGAAAACAACACTGTGACCGTCATAGGAAATATGTTCGGAC
The DNA here is from genome assembly GCA_947628595.1 of uncultured Clostridia bacterium. Lineage (GTDB taxonomy): Bacteria > Bacillota > Clostridia > Oscillospirales > Acutalibacteraceae > UBA1213. Next base: position 2,312 of record CANRAN010000187.1, read on the forward strand.
GCAGAATACCTGCAGAGGTGCCGGCAACAGATGTTGAGATGGCAGAGTAAGCAGGCAGAAAAATGTTAATAACGGTTTGACCGTTATTATATGAGGGATTTTGTCCCTCGTGGGAGGAAGCGAAAATTTTCATATCGCTCCGCCATTACCACGAATTTTGGAGGTGCAAGAAAAATGGCTCAGAAGGTAACAGGCTTTATAAAGCTTCAGATACCTGCCGGTAAAGCAACCCCGGCGCCGCCTGTTGGTCCTGCATTGGGA
>CANRAN010000188.1 GCA_947628595.1 uncultured Clostridia bacterium
CTCCGGAGCGTTACATACTTCTGTTTTAATTATATACTATTATATCACAATTTGCAAGTAGTTTTACGGTATTCATCTCTCATATCTGCAGGTTCCTCCGCCGAGCACTGTTTCACCGTCATAACAAACAATAGCCTGCCCACAGGTTATTGCCCTCTGCGGAGAATCAAACACAACCTTTATATCTCCGTTTTCAAGCGGATACAATGTTGCCGGCTGTTCCCTGTGGTTATATCTGATCTTTGCACTTATTCTTACAGGCTCAACAGGCGGCTCTCCCGATAACCAATTAACGTCACAGGCATATGCGGTATCTGTGAAGAGATCCTCATTTCCTCCGAGAATAACAGTATTTTCTTCCGTATTTTTAGATACAACATAAGCAGGAGTACCGAGTGCAATTCCGAGTCCCTTTCTCTGACCTATGGTATATCTTATTATACCCCTGTGCTGACCGAGAATATTGCCGTTTTTATCGACAAAATTACCGGCAGGAAATTTTTTTCCTGTATATTTCTCTATAAACGTTGCATAATCCCCATCCGGAACAAAGCATATATCCTGACTGTCAGGCTTTGAAGCATTCGCAAGTCCGTATTGTCTCGCTATTTTTCTTGTCTGCTCCTTCGTAAGCTCGCCTATCGGGAAAAGCGTTTTCGAGAGCTGATACTGTGTCATACCATACAGTACATAGCTCTGATCCTTTGACGGATCAAGACCCTTCAGAAGCTTATACTTTCCTGTCGCCTCATCAAAGCGTCTGCGTACATAATGACCTGTTGCTATGAAATCATTTTCCAGCAGTTCCGCTCTCTTTAGAAGTGCATCAAATTTAATAAAACGGTTGCAGTCTATACACGGGTTAGGTGTAAGACCGTTTATGTATGAATTATTAAACTTATCTATAACACATTCCTTGAAACGATCACCGAAATTATATACATAATGATTGAATCCAAGCTTATTTGCAACAAAGCGTGCATCCTCAACATCATCAAGCGAGCAACAGCTTTTATTTTTGTCAAGTCTTATATCGTCATTTGTAAAAAGTCTGAGGGTCGCACCTGTAACATCATAATCCCTCATAAGAATTGCAGCCGCAACCGAGCTGTCAACTCCGCCGCTCATAGCGACAAGTACCTTTTTCCTTTCGCCCATTTTATCCCTCCTGTCCGAAAATTTCTTTCCTATATTATTTAATAATTTCTCCCGGCAATTTTGCATTATAATCAATCAGAGGTACATATACGTCATAGCCGCAGTCTATAAGTGCATTGTATGCCGAATTATGTGATGAGCCGTTTTAGCCGTGTGTGGAAAAAAATTTCATTGTAATATATCCCCTGTTATATCACTTTATTCACTTATAACATCCCATGGGGTAAGCATACCGAGAATACGACCTCCCGGTGTTCCGTTCTCCGTGATAAAAATAACAGCAAGTCGTCTACTCTGACGGGATTTTTTATCAAATTCATTTCTAACGTCAAATAATGTAGATTCCTTTCCAATAAATCGAAAGCTTTCTGTTTCATGTCGATCGGGAGGCAGAAGCTCGGCAAAATCCGATATTGTCATATCATCATTAAGTGATGTCATACCGTTTTTAAGTGCATATGTAAAGACAGTGCTTATACTGAATACTCCCACAAAGCCGCCGTTTTCTATAACGGGAACATGGGAGAAGCCGAGCCTTTGCATTTTTTTCATAACCGACTGTACTCTTTGTGTAGGTGAGGTTTTGAGAATGTCGTTAAAGAGTGTCGCACGGGTTATGGCAAGCGGTGGCTTACGGATATAATCTGTTACCTCATCAAGAAAATCTATCATAACCTGTGAAGGCTCAACTATACGTTCACCGCCAAATTCAGAATGATGTGAAAGGAAATTCCGTATTTCACGGCAAAGATCAAGCTTATCTCTGTACTCTCTGCTTTCCTTGTCATTGATAAAACGCATAACGGGACTTCCGCTTTTTTCATCCATATTATATTTTTTGCAAAGAGCCTCCTCAAGAGCCCTATACCTGTCGAGAAATTCCTCTGCTCTGCCCATATAAAACGCTTCCTCCCCGACTTATTGTCAGTCTGCACCGTATCTTTCAGCTATATATTCATCATAGCTTCTTGTTATATCCTTTATTCCGTCCTTTTCTATAACTATAATTCTATTTGCAACAGTAGATATAAATTCGTGATCATGAGATGTAAATAATACTACACCCTTAAAGTTCTGGAGTCCCTTATTGACCGCCGTAATAGATTCGAGATCAAGGTGGTTTGTCGGTTGATCAAGTACAAGACAGTTTGCCCCGAACATCATCATTCTTGAAAGCATACAGCGCACCTTTTCCCCTCCCGACAATACCTTGACAGGCTTAAACACATCATCACCGGAAAATAACATTCTTCCGAGAAAGCCGCGTAAATATGTATCTGTATTATCATTTCCTCTGACATACTGGCGAAGCCAATCTATAACAGTCATATCGTTGCCCTCAAAAAACTCCGTATTATCCTTTGGAAAATACGACTGTGAGGTACTTATGCCCCATTTATACG
>CANRAN010000189.1 GCA_947628595.1 uncultured Clostridia bacterium
ATGCGGTGACGATGGACTTGCGGCAATAGGAGCATCATATTCAATTACCATGCTTTTTGTTGCGGCGGCTCTCGGCTGTAATGCCGGTTGTTCAGTTGTTATATCTCAATTTTTTGGTGCTAAACAATACAGTAAAACCAAAACGGCTATTAATACATCTTATATTTCGATTTTAATTCTAAGTGTTATACTGACGATTGCAGGCTGTATTTGCTGCCGACCTGTCCTCAGTATGATGAATACACCTGAAAACATATTTGCCGACGGGGCGTCTTATCTTGATATATACACATACGGACTTGTTTTTCTGTTCCTTTATAATATCTGTACGGGTATATTTACATCATTGGGAGATTCAAATACACCACTTATTTTCCTGATAATTTCCTCAGTTCTCAATATCGGTTTGGATTACATATTTGTCGGACCGCTCGGATTGGGTGTTGCCGGTGCCGCATGGGCTACCTTTATTGCACAGGGAGTGGCAGGTCTTGCAGCTTTTTTTGTGCTGAACCGAAGAGTTAAGAAAACTATAAAAGATGACGGACCTGTTGCACATTTCTCTTTTCCAATGTTTAAAAGAATATGTCTTGTTGCGATTCCAAGTATTATACAAAACAGTTTTGTATCGGTCGGAAACTTGTTTGTACAGGTTGTAGTGAACGGCTTTGGTTCTGCTGTTATGGCTGGGTATTCGGCAGCGGTAAAGCTTAATACTTTTGCGGTGACTTGCTTTGCTACAATGTCAAACGGTTTGTCAAACTATACTGCACAGAATATAGGAGCAGGAAAGCTTGCACGTATACATAAGGGATATAAAGCATCAATTATTATGGTTCTTGCGATAACAATACCTTTTATTGTGCTTTATGTATGGCGTGGAGATCTTGCGATGGCATTATTTATGAAATCGGACAGTCAAAAGGCTCTTGATGTTGGAATTCAATTTTTAAGAACAGTATCTATATTCTATCCGATGGTTGCAATTAAACTTATGACTGACGGAGTTCATAGAGGAGCGTGTGCAATGATATGGTTTATGGCATCAACATTTTTGGATCTCATTGCCCGTGTTATTTTATGCTTCTGGTTCTCAACTATCTGGGGAGCTGCCGGAATATGGTATGCATGGCCGATAGGCTGGATTTTAGCAGCAATACTTATAGTTTGTGCGTACTTCGGCGGAGCATGGATACCTAAACCACTCAGAAAGAGAAAGAAAATAGTGGCACATATGAATGTAAATTGATTATTGATATTAGTAAAAATGACTATCCAATATGCTTTTACATTGTATAAAATGTAAAAAATTAAATATTTTCAGAATTTACTTTTATTAATTTATACTATATGTTATAATAAATACGATAACTATTTTGTATTGGAGGAATAAAAATATGTATTATCTCGGAATTGACTTAGGAGGCACTAATATTGTTGCCGGAGTTGTTGATGAGGACGGCGGTATAATTTTAAAGGCAAGTTGTAAAACAACAAGACCATGCACTCAGGAAGCTTTATGTGATGATATGGCGGCAGTTGCCATGTCTGCACTTGAAAATGCAGGTCTTACGGTTAACGATATACAGTATGTAGGCATTGGTGCTCCCGGTGCTGTAAACAGCAGTACCGGAGTTATTGAATTTGCTAATAATTTCGGTTTTCATAACTGGGAAATTGTAAGGATGATGAAGGAGCGTCTGGGTACTGAGATTTATGTTGAGAATGATGCCAATGCTGCCGCTTATGGTGAGTATTGTGTCGGTGCTGCAAAAGATGCGAATGATGCTGTTATGATCACACTCGGCACGGGTGTGGGCGGAGGAATAATCGTTGACGGTATGATATACAGTGGTTCCAACTTTGCCGGAGCTGAGGTAGGACATATGGTTATACAGCACGGAGGACGTCTTTGTACCTGTGGAAGAAGGGGTTGCTGGGAGGCGTATTCCTCTGCTACCGGTCTTATAAATATGACAAAGGAGGCTTGTTCGATGCCTAATGCATCCGAATATCTTCTTTATAAGAACATAGGCGGTGATCTCGATAAAATTGACGGCAAGACAGCCTTTGATGCGGCAAAGCAGGGTTGTCCGCTTGCGAAATCCGTTGTCGATGCATATATTGATTATCTTGGCTGCGGTCTTGTTAATATTATTAATGTGTTCCAGCCTGAAATACTCTGCATAGGCGGAGGAATAAGCAAGGAAGGCGATTACATACTTGAGCCGGTCAAAAAAATTATTGAGCGTGATCGTTATACGAAGCATAATGCAAATCAGACGAAAGTGTGCATAGCACAGCTCGGCAACGATGCCGGTATAATCGGTGCAGCATTCCTTGGTAAGTAGCAGCGTGCCGCCGCTGTCCGGTCGCGTTTTCGCTCACTGCGTTCGCTTTGATTGTTTTGACGGTAGGTGTGTTTCCGCAATAGTAAGTTTGCCTGTCGTAAATAATGAGTGCGATTTCGTGAGTGGCCCTGTGAGCCACTCCGCAGGTAGTAATTACGGAGATTTACTACGGTAATGCGAAAAATCGTCTGTAC
>CANRAN010000190.1 GCA_947628595.1 uncultured Clostridia bacterium
CAAGCATTGATGCCCTTACCGTGGGGATTGTACTTCCGTCCGCCGTCGGAGCTGAAACCTTTACTTCACTTATTGCGGCTGTGTCAATAATAGGGGCGGTTACGTTTCTGCTGTGCCTTGTCGGTTATCAGCTCGGCAGGAGGATAAGTACCCTTAATCCGAGGGCAGCTCAAATTATCGGAGGAATTGTACTAATAGCACTCGGAATAAAATCCCTTATAACAGGTTAGCAAAAAAATCATCTCTGTATATTATGATACAGGGGTGATTTTTTGTCCATAAGGCGCAGAGGGAGAAAAGGAAATAAAGCGGCAAAGATTATATTTATCATACTTATTATTATGGCAGTGACCGTAATTTTTCTTGAGATACGTCTTAAGCCTGTTATACGTGCAGTAGCATCGGTACAGGCACAAAGCTTTGCGACTCTTACAATCAATGAAACCGTTACGGATATCCTTGACGAAATGAACATAGACGGGGAGGAACTGGAGTCTGTTACCGTTTCAACTGACGGAACCATTACATCAATTAGCACAAATACGGTCGTAACAAACAGACTGAAAAATCTTATTACAACACGTACACAGGAGGCACTATCCAATATTCAGAGTAAAAGGATAGATGTACCAATAGGTACAATTATCGGCGGAGAGCTTTTTAACGGCGTGGGACCTGAAATACCCGTGTATATTTCTATGTCGGGGACAGTAAACAGTGATTTCGAGGAGGAATTTGAAAGCGGCGGGATAAATCAGACGGTACATAAGCTGTCGGTAAAAATATCTGCGGAAATAAATATCATAATGCCTATGAATTCATGCACGGAAAGGGTGGAAACTACCGTACTTGTAGGAGAAACTGTGATAGTAGGGGAAACTCCCGATGGTCTGCTTATGCATGAACCGACAGCATCGTAAAATTGCTGTCAATATTGCTTGAATGGAAGTGCAAAATATGTTATTATAGGCTTACCGGAATGATTACGATTTATGGTACGGAGGTAAAAACGTGAGCAATATTAATATAACAGAGGAAAAGCCCGAAATACAGGATCAATTTACAGAGATGCTGAGGTATATTCTTTATATAAGGGCAGGAAATAGGCAGCCGTATGGATATGTGCGTACGTATGGCTGTCAGCAGAATGTTGCAGACAGTGAAAAAATTAAGGGTATGCTTGAGGAAATGGGCTGTATTATAACGGAGAAGCCCGAAACAGCGGATATAATAATATTTAATACCTGTGCTGTACGTGAACACGCCGAGGACAGGGTATTCGGAAATGTCGGTGCATTAAAGGCTCTGAAAAAGAAAAAGCCATCTTTACTTATAGGACTATGCGGCTGTATGATGGAGCAGGAGCATATTGCGGACAGAATATATAAAAGCTTCCCATATGTAGGTCTTGTTTTCGGAACTCATGTTTTACACAAATTTCCTGAGCTTGTATATAATGCCGTGACAAGCGGAAAAAGGCTTATTGAACGGGGAAATGATGACGGAAAAATTTATGAGGGTCTCCCCATTCACAGGGACGGAAGCTTCAAGGGCTGGCTGCCTATTATGTATGGCTGTGATAATTTCTGCTCCTACTGTATTGTTCCATATGTAAGGGGCAGAGAAAGAAGTCGACACCCGTCAACGGTTATTGACGAAGCAAGAGCTATGGTCAGGGCAGGCTATAAGGATATAACGCTCCTCGGACAGAATGTTAATTCCTATGGAAAGGGACTTGAGGAAAAAACCGATTTTGCTACACTACTGAATGACGTAGCAAATATTGACGGGGATTTTTGGGTGCGTTTTATGACATCACACCCAAAGGACGCATCTAAAAAGCTTATTGATGTAATCGCGGACAATGATAAGATATGCAATCATCTGCACCTTCCGTTTCAGTGCGGAAGTAACAGGGTGCTTGATAAGATGAATCGCCGCTACACAAGAGAGAAATATCTTGAAATTGCAAATTACGCAAAAAGCAGAATACCCGATTTATCCCTTACAAGTGATGTTATTGTTGGTTTTCCGGGGGAAACCTATGAGGAATTTCAGGAAACCCTCGATCTTATAAGAGAAATTAAGTTTACATCCTTGTTTACGTTTATTTATTCCCCACGTGTTGGCACGCCTGCCGCAAAGCTTGACGATCCCTACACACATGAAGAAAAGGCAAGGAGAATGACAGAGCTTCTGAAGTTACAGGAGGGAATTGCCGCTGAGAGATGTGCGGGAATGGTCGGAAAAACCTATCGTGTGCTTGTTGAGGAGCAGGCAAGAGATGGGGTACTTAATGCAAGGACACAAAATAATATAGTTGTTGAGCTGAATGCACCAACAGAGCTTATCGGAACATTTCAGAATGTTGAAATAACCGAGGCAAGAAATTGGATACTCAGGGGAAGAATTGTATAAATTAATACTAAAACTGAACCACTGACGGCACTTCCTCAGCGGAGGAGGTGAACCGGTTTGATATTATAACCTCGTTTATCGTTTCTATTGTGGCAGGTGTAGTTGCCTACT